>JBGOXY010000011.1:0-21494 GCA_041479415.1 Anaerolineae bacterium | reverse complement strand
GCAAAGAGGATACCGATGGCCGTATCCTCGCGAACGATGCCCTGGCGGGAGAAGAAGCCGATGGCCAGGGCGACCAGAACGGCTGTGATGATAGCGCCGACGAACAGGTTGCCCTGCAGTAGATAGGCGAGGGCAACGCCAGGCAGGATGGCGTGAGCCAACGCGTCCCCCAGGAAGGCCATAGAGCGCAGTACGACGTAACACCCGACCACGGCGCACGTGACTCCGACCAGGATCGCAGCAAGCAGCGCGCGCTGCATGAAGGTGTAGGTGAGCGGCTCGATAATCCATGCAAGCATGTTGGCCTCACATCATGGGCTTGTCGGGTGGGCAGCATTCGTCGACCAGCGCGGCGCCTTCTAGCATCAAGACGCGCTCACCAAAGGCCTGGCGGATGGCCGCCGGTGTGAGCACCTGGCTGGGCAGGCCAACGGCGATCAGCGTGCGGTTGAGCAGGACGATCTGGTCGAATCGCGAGGCGGCCAGATTGAGATCGTGAGTGGATGCGAGCACGGTGACCCCGCTCGCCCCAAGGCGATCGAGCAGATCGAGAGTCGCTTCTTGGGTGCCAGGGTCCACGCCAGTGAAAGGTTCGTCCAACAAGAGGATGTGCGGCTCTTGGGCCAGGGCGCGGGCCAGGAAGGCGCGTTGCTGCTGACCGCCCGAGAGTTCTCCAATGGTCTTGTGCGCCAGGTCGGCGAGGCCCAACTGTTCCAGGCAGCCCGCAACGACCCCGCGGTCGGAACCTCCCGGTTGGCGGAGCCATCCCAGCCGCCCGATGCGACCCATCATCACCAGGTCTTCCACGGAAAGCGGGAAGCGCCAGTCGATTTCACCCCGCTGTGGCACGTAGGCAACACAATCCTTGTGATCGCCGAGCGGAAGCCCGTGAATCCGAATGGACCCGGCGCGGAGCGGTAAGAGACCGACGAGCGCCTTGAAGAGCGTGGATTTCCCAGCGCCGTTAGGGCCGACGACAGCGGTACGGCCGCCTTGCGGCACGTGAAAAGTAATCCCCGAGAGGACTGGAATGCCGTCGTAGGCGACTGAGACATTCGCCAATTCAAGGCGGGCGGGAGCGGCGGGTGGAGCGGGCTTCGAAGCTAGGTTCGTCGTTGGCATGCTAACTCCCCGGCGTGGCAAGCGCGTCCACGATCGTCCGCGTGTTGAAGCGCATCATTTCGAGGTAGGTGGGAGCCGGCCCGTCCGCGGGGCTGAGCGACTCCGTGAAGAGCTCGGTCACGACGGGTACACCGCTATCGTTGGCCAGTTGACGCGCCAGGCGTGGGTCGGCTCCCATTTCGAGAAAGATGGCCGGGGCGTGAGCGGCGCGCAGGGCATCGATGAGGCGCGCCAACTCCTGCGCTGAGGGCGAGGCTGACGAACTCAAGTTGGGAATGATGGCGCCGACAATCGTGAAGCCGTAGCGTGATGCAAAGTAGCCAAGGCTCTCGTGGTTGGTGACGAGCAGCCGGCGCTCAGCCGGAATTTCCTGCACCTGAAGGCGGATCCACTGATCGAGGGCGAGGAGCTGATCGGCGAAACCCTTGGCGTTGGCAGCATACTCGGGTGCATGGATTGGGTCGAGCTGCGCCAAGGCAGCGCGGATGTTCTCGACGTAGTGCACCACGTTGAGCGGGTCGAGCCACAAATGCGGATCCCCGGTCAATTGATGGTCGCCTGCGCTTGGGGAAGCTGGCTCCGACGGTGACGGAGCCGACTGCAGCGGAAGTCCGGCCGCGGCTTCCACAACTCTAACATCACCAGCGGCGCTGATGAGCTGAGTGAGGAGCGTCGCATCAAAGCCGGCGCCGTTGGCGATGACCAGACTGGAGTGGGCGACCCGGCGAACGTCGAAGGGTGTGATTTCGAATGCGTGCGGGTCGGCGCCGAGCGGCATGAGCGCGTCCACCTGGAGGTAGGTGCCGGCGACAGCGCGAGTGATGTCGGCAAGGAAGGTTTCGATCGCGACGACACGCGGCCGATCGAGAAGGCTTGATGTGCGAGGCGCGCAGGCGCCCTGGGCGGTCAGCAAGACGGCGACGAGTAGCATTGCGGCGCGGGTGGCCCCGGACACGCGCCCGCTAGCGCGGAGTGTGCGCATGCGCAACTCCCAGGTGCCGTGAAGTGTGTGACGGCGTGGACCTTTGGCACCGCGGACACTCACCAAAAAGCTCGAGCCAATGGGCCGAGATCCTGTAGCCGGTTCGCCGGGCAAGGCCGCGCACCATTCCCTGCATTCGACATTGGTTGAACTCCACCGCCGCGCCGCAGCGGGAGCAAATCAGGTAGTGACCATGTGGGGCGATCGCTACGGCGTAGGTGTGGCACCCGCCCTCGAGATGCAGACGGCGCACATGCCCGAGGGCCAGGAGAATCTCGAGCGTGCGGTAGACGGTAACCAGCCCGAGCGACGGATAGCCGCGCTTGGCTCGGATGAGGATTTGATGGGCTGTCAGAGGCGAGCGCATGCCGGTGACCACCCGCAGAACGGCCTGACGGGGCGCGGTTGATTTGTATCCGGCGCAATTGACTGAAAGGGCGAGGTCGATCGTTTGGGGAGGCATGTGTCCCTAATGAAAACGGTTTTCAATTGGATTCTAGTCGAGAGGGAAGGCCAGGTCAACCGAGCCATGAGTCAGGCAGCGAGTGCGGCGCTGCGCCCGATTAGGGAGTGGCAGGAGTGCGAAAAGTCAGCGGGGGATTCCCCAAACACGAACCGTGCCGTCCCATGACGCGCCCGCAAGTATCCGCCCATCCGGCGAGAAGGCCACCGAGAAGAGCCATCCGCGCGGATCGGTGAGAGTTCGCAGCGCACGGCCGCTTCGGCCGTCCCATACGCGAAGGGTATTGTCCATGGCGCCCGTCGCAAGCAGCGAGCCATCCAGGGAGAAGGCCACGGTCTGAACCGGCGCAGTGTGACCGGAGAGCAGGGCGATCAGTCGGCCCGTGTGAACATCCCACAGGCGTACGCTGCCATCGTTAGCGCCGGCGGCCAGACGGGCGCCATCGGCGGTCAGGGCGATCGACCAGAGCGGGCCGACGTCGGGGGATTCGAAATCGCGCGGGGCGAAAGTGCGCGAATCCCACACTTGCGTCGTCCCATCATCCATGGCGACCGCGACAATCGAGTCCCCGCTGCCGCGCGATGAATCGAGCGACCAATCGATCGCCGTTAGGAGACCGGAGCTTTGGCGTTGGGTGGCTGAGCGGGCGGCGAAGTCCCACACCAGGAGACCCGACCCAGCCGCTGCGATCTTTGAGCCGTCAGGCGCGAAGGCCAGACTTCGTATGCGCAGCAGCTTCTGGCGTGCGATTTGAGAGCGCGAGGAAAGGTCCCACACCACGAGTTCATCGGCGCCCGAGTGAGCGGCCGCGAGGAAGGGCTGATTGGGTGCAAAGCGCAGGTTGAGCACTGATTGGCGGTCGTCGAGCCCCGGATTGAGCCACAAGAGGGCGCCACTCGCGAGATCCCACAGGCGGATACGGGAGTCGTCACCGCCAAGGGCTAGGGTAAGGCTGGAGGGGTCAATCGCCAGCGAGCGGAAGGCCGGCAGGTGTTCGGGCGGGGCGGGCTCGTCGGCCAGGTCGGGCAGCTTCCAACGGGCGAGCTGCCATCCGGATGCAACCGAGAGCAAGATGCCCGAGGGATCCAATGCCAGGCTGTCGATGGCATGCGTGTGGGCGAGCTTCTCCATCACGAGGGTGCCCTGGCGAACGTTCCAGATCCGCAATGATCCATCCGCCGCGCCTGTGATGATCTGGCTGTCGTCGGGCGTGAACACGAGTGACCAAGCGCCAAAGGGATGCGGAGCGAGGGTGCGCAACAGAACGCCGGTGTACATATCCCACAGTTCCACCTGGCCGGTGCTGTTGGCGGAGGCCACGATGTGACCATCATGGGAGATGGCGACACCGAACACCAGTCCGCTGCCCGTCCCCAGGTGGGCGAGTTCCTTGCCGTCGATCATCGTCCAGCGCGAGACGTAGCCTGTGTCGCCGCCCGAGGCAAGCACCGACCCCTCCGGAGAAAAGGCCAGGCTGCGGACACCGTACCCCCAATAGCCATAAGCCACGCCGCCGAAGCGGTAGCGCTCACTGAGGGCGGGCAGGGTCCAGACTCTCACGGTCCCGTCTTCGCTTCCAGAGGCCAGCGCCTGCCCGTCGGGCGAGAAGGCAATGCTGCGGATGGCGCGCGGGTGAGCGCCGGGGCGGCGCTCGACTGCGCCGCTGCCAAGATCGATAATCGAGATGGTGCCCCGCCAATCGCCAGCAGCCAGATGAGTCCCATCGCGATCGAAGGCAACTGAGTAGACCGGGCTATCGAATGACCAGAAACGCTCGGGCACAGACCCATCGATGGGGTAGACGTAGACACCGAGAGAAGTGGCCAATGCGTACAGCCCGCCCTTGGGCGAGGACGCGACGGCCGCCGGCCATCCTCGACCGACCTGCGCGATCTGGCGGAGGCGCGCAAGGTTGCTTGGCGAGAGGGCGGTCTGGGGCGGGGTTAGCGGATGAAGTGGTAGACCTTCATCGATGGGCGCAATCGCGCTGCGGGCGACGAGCGGGAGCAACGATTGATGCTCTGCCGTCGGCGCAGCGAGGCTTGGAGCGGGAAGTGGCAAGGCCGTTGGAGCTGAGGTGCATGCAAGGAAGAAAGCCAGAATAATGGTGGCCGTGGCGGGAACTCGTCGAATGTGAGGGTAATTGCGCATAGCCACTGTAGGACCTACAACTCTTCCCGCGAAGCCACACTCTTCTTCACCGCGCCACCCATCACTAAGCCAGCCCAGTCGCCCAGCGCGCGAACGCATTGCGCAGAAACTTTGTGGCCAATCGGGGCGTCGCAGGACGTCAAGCTGCCCCCGGCCGCACTGAGGAGAGCGATCGCCTCGTTTGCTTTCTTGGGCGGAACGGTCGTGTCCAGCGTTCCGTTCGCAACGAAGATCGGCAAATCCCTTAGCGGCTGATCGATGCGTGCAAGTCCGGATCGATGTGGTACGAAGCCGGCGAGAAGTGCAAGCCCATCAACCAAGATCCGATGCTCGAAAGCGAATGCGGCGGCCGCGGCCGCGCCCTGGCTGAAGCCCGCGATGAGTAGCGGGTGCGTGAGCTGACCTGGTTTGCGCAGTGTGTCAACCAGGGCGGCCACGTACGCGGTTGAGGCGTCGAAATCCTCGAGGAGAGGCCAGGTGCGGCCAGCCAGCTGGGTGTGCCAGGAGTTGCCGCCAGGGGACACGACGAACGGCGCGCGCGGCGAGACAATGAGAAGCCGGCTAGGCAGCGCGGGCCGAAAGACTGCCATCGAGTTCTCGTCTCCTCCCAAACCGTGCAAGAGGAAGGCGAGCCCTGCAGCCGGTTGCGATGTGGCGGGCCACACTCGGCATGTCAGGCCGGCCAGACGCTCGATGTGGGAGGCCTCACTCATCGTAGCCTGCCCGCGTCACGATGAAACGGATGAGCCACAACGCCCCGGCGACCGCCACGATGGCGAGTAATCCAGCGACCAAACACAATGCGCCCACACCAGCCGCGGGGAGCCCATAGACCGCAGCTATGAGCAGCACGGCAAGGACAACGATCAGGGCCAGCCCGATTCGCACCATGCGCGAACGGGTCTGAGCGGAATGCTGACGAATGTCGATCTCGGGTTGCGCGGGCATGGAAGAGCCGCCTGTTCACCCAGAGGGGGTCACGCCTCGGGGGCTAACCAGGGAGAATGCCGACTGGCGTGGTCGATGTTCGCCGCCAAATGCAGACGGCCGCCAGCGGAGCGGATGAAAGCTCCTTCGCGAGGGCGAACCACGTCCGGCCAGGGGTAGAGACGGCGATTGTCCACGTTGGCACGGAGGGACTGCAAAAGCACTGGCGGCGAAAGAGTCCGCGCTCCCTCACGTTGGAACGGGCAGTCTATCGCGGGGGTTAGTGTGCGTCAAGTCGGGCGGTGCAAGCGCGGATTCGGGTCGGCGATGATGAGCGGCGGGAGAGCGCCGCAAGGGTTGATGCTCGAACGAGTGGTGCGTCTTGACCAAGGCGCGGGGGGCAGATATCATCCCGCGGACGAGGCGAGGTGGATGACAGACGAGGCAGAGCGCTTACGTGAGGCCATGCGCCGCTGGACGAGCGGCATATGCATCGTGGCGGCGGCGGTCGCAAACGCGCGGCGCGGGATGACGGTCAGTTCGCTCACCTCCGTTTCGCTCGATCCGGCCTTGATACTTGTGGTGCTGAACGGAGACAGTGACACGGCCCGATGGGTCGACCGGGCAGGCCTTTTCGGGGTGTCGATCCTTGCGGCGGAGCAGAAGGAGATTGCGGTTACCTTCGCTGAAGCCGATGCGGAACGACGACGGTTTGAGGTGGGGGTTTGGCGGCGAGGCCGGCTGGGTGTGCCGCTCCTGGAGGGCTCATTGGCCGCGATGGAGGTGCGCGTCGTGCAAACCGTCGCGGCCGGGACGCACCGGATTGTCGTGGGGCATATTGAGGAAGTGGGCGAGTTGCGCTTGGGGACTCCGCTTGTATACTTCGATCGGGCTTACGCCGCTCCGAAGGGGCTCGGGGGAGTACCCTCGTAGTGGGAACCGAACGGTGAGCTTAGGAGGAGTCCATGGCGCTGGACGTGGAGGACCGACGTACCCTTCTCACGCTGGCGCGCCACGCAATCGAGCGGGGTGCTTCGGGCAGGCCGCAGGCGCCGGGCGAATCGACCGCTTTCTCGGACGCATTGCGCGAGAAGGGGGCATGCTTCGTGACCCTGACGATTAACGGCGAGCTGCGAGGTTGTATCGGCTCGCTCGAGGCCACCCGAGCGCTGGTGCTAGACGTCGAGGAACACGCGGTGGATGCCGCCGTGAATGATTATCGCTTTGCTCCCGTAACGCCCGAGGAAGTAGCCCGCCTGCATATCGAGCTCTCGGTGCTCAGCGCGCCCGTCCCGCTGGATTATTGCAACGGCGACGATTTGGTGCGGAAGCTCCGCCCGGGAATCGACGGCGTCATCCTCGAAAGCGGGCAGCGGCGGGCAACATTCCTGCCGCAGGTGTGGGAGAAGGTGCCGAGCACCGTGGATTTCTTGGGATTGCTGTGCGAGAAGTTGGGCACGCGGGCGGATGCCTGGAAGCGTGGCGGGTTGCGCGTGTCCACATATCGCGTGGAAAGCTTTGAAGAAGAGCCGCCTGGCCGGCATTAGATCTACCAGGCTTGACCGTGCGAAGGCCTCCGCTGGAGGCCTTCGCTGCTTGCTGGGAAACGCGATGGAGAGGCGCGCGGACGGACTCAGATGACGAACTTGCCGTCCTTGTACATGAGCTGACCATCGACTGTGATCTGGCCTCCCTGTCGCAGGTCGCAAATCATGTCCCAATGGATGGCCGAGTCGTTCTTGCTGCCTGTTTCTGGGTAGCCCGAACCCATGGCCATGTGGAAGCTGCCGCCGATCTTCTCGTCGAACAGGATTTCGCGCGTGAAGCGGGTGATGCCCTCATTCGTGCCGATGGCGAATTCGCCGACGTAGCGCGCCCCGGCGTCGGTGTCCAGCGTCTTCACCAGGTAGTCTTCGCCCTTGTCGGCCTGAGCCTTGACTACCTTCCCCTTCTCGAACCATAGGCGGACGCCCTGCACTTCGCGCGAGTAGTAAATCGCCGGATAGGAGAAGCTCACCATTCCCTCGACGCTATCTTCTACCGGGCCGGTGAACACTTCCCCGTCGGGCATGTTCATGTGGCCGTCGCAGTTTTCGAAAGTGCGGCCCGCGACGTTCAGGCGAAGATCGGTGCCCGGGGCGGTGAGGTGAACGTGCTGCTTGCCCTTGAGCCATTGGATGATGCGGTCCTGTTGCACCGAAACCTTCTTCCAATAGCCGATGGGATCGTTCTCGTCCGGCATGCACGCCCGATAGACAAAGTCTTCGAACTCCGTGGTGCTCATTTCGGCGTTTTGGGCATGGCCGTGGGTCGGGAAGAGTGCCACGGTCCAACGCAAGCTGCCGGCCGCTGTGCGTTGCATGAGCGTGCGCATCAGCGGGCCTTCCGCCTTGCGGCGCATGACGATCTTGTCAGGATCGAATGATGAGAGGGCCTTCGTATTCAAGTCGCAAATAACCCGGATGCGCGCGTCGAAGGTCTCCATGGCGTGCGTGAGCGCTGGCGGGATGAACTCGATTTGCTCGCGGCTGCCAAAACGATAAAGCAACTGCTCGAACTCGGGAACGATGGCGTAGTAGTAGGGAAGACCGCCGGCCTTGAGGACTTCCCGATATAAGGCGGTAACGAAAGGCTCCGCGGGCGTGGGCGCGTGCAGGAGGATCTTCTCACCCGGACGCACGCCAATCGAGTAGTTGACCAGCAAAGCGGCAAGCTTGTCCATGCGTTGATCGGCCATAGCTATACCTTTCGGAACAATCGGTCTTTGGGTCGCCCGACGCGTGGGCTCGCAGGCGTATGAGGGCGCGGCGATTTCGGGCGGGCGGATTCTACTCGAATCGGTGGCGCGGAGACGCTTGGCGAGGTAAGAAGCGGGCCCACCACAGGCGCCCGCGAGGAACTCACGAGGTCGTCGCGGCCAGTTTAGGGGGCAGGGGCGCTCGCTGGAGCCGCCGCTTGTAGCGCCGCAACCTGTGCCTGGCGAGCCAGGTCGGTGGCGACGGCCAGGATGCGCAGCGCCTCCTCGGGATTGTGGAAGCCCATGCTGTTCTCGGCCGCGACGAAATCCCATCGAAGTTGAGCCTCGCGATGCAGGCGCCGCGCCTCCTCCAGGCGAGCCGCGTCCGCCGAGGGCACGGCGGCAGACGCATGAATGGCCTGGATGGCCGCGATGAGTGCATCTTCGGCGGCGTCCATGGTGGCGCGTACCTGGGCCTGGATGGCGGCGACCCGTGCTGTAGCGTACTCGATGTCCGGGTGGCACGCGCCGCACGCTGCCGAAGCGTTGAGCAGTGGGCTGCGGACATTGTGGGTGGAGTACTTGGCCGCGCCGTCCCGGGTGTAGGGCATGTGACAATCGGCGCACGCCACGCCCGCAGCGAAGTGGGTGCTGCCGGCGGTGAACATCTCGAATTCTGGGTGTTGGATCTTGATCATCGGCGCATCCGAGTCGGCGTGGGTCCAATCGGAGAATTTGATCCCCTCATAGTAGGCGGCGATATTCTCGATGCGCGTTCCCCCGGCCCACGGGAAGACCAGCAACTTGCCGTCGCCCTGGAAGTAGTATTCCACGTGGCAGTTTCCGCACACGACGGTCCGCATCTCCTGGCGGGTGAACGTGCGCCAGTCCTTCCCCTGGGCCTCGAGGGAGGCCTCGAGGGCAGGATTGGTGACGATGAGTTTCATCGTGTTTGCTTCGTGGCAGTTGGCGCAGCCGATGGGATTGATGATTCGCTCACCCAGCGTCGCAAAGGGCGTCTCATCAAATTCCGCCATGCCGAGTTCGCTCCACAGGCGCGGGTTGTCGGAGCTCTTGCATGAATAGCAGGTGCCCGGCGTCTTCTCGTTGACCCGTTTGGTGGCGCGCACGTCGGTCAGGGAATTGCCGTGACCGCGCTCCTCGTTGTAGTCCTTGCTGAAGCTGTAGCCGGCGAAGAGCTGCACCAGGCGGGGATCCGCCTCCAGCTTGGAGTACGGTTCCGACCCGCCATAGGCCGTGCGCGAGTTGTTATTGGTCGTCTGCAGATAGGTGGAGTATTCGTTGGGGAAGTTGAGGCCCCACTGGGCTGAATCCGGTTCCTGCGCGGCCACCGTGACCAGTGGCGCCACCCCCCGGACGGGCGGCGGCTGGTTGCGCACGTAAAGCAGCGTTCCAATCAAGGCGCCTGCCAGGACGAGAATGATGGCGACCAGGACGATGGTGGTGATGGGCCACTTCTTCATGGAGGGCCTCCCGGGTTGATTGGGCGCGGTTAGTGTTTCTTGTCTTGGTCGGGCCGAGGCGAGATGCCGCGCGAACCGTGGGCAACCTGGCGGTGACATTCGAAGCAGGCGCGCGCGGAGTCCATTTGCCCGTCCGCGATCGATGAGACGGCCTCGCCGTGGCAGCGCATGCAGTTGGCTTGCACCACGCGCCGTGATCGTTCCTTTGCACGAATGGCCTCGGGAATATGCCCGAGGGTGAAGGCGCTGACATGATTGAAGCCGTTGATGCCCTTAACTACGTACTTAGGGATGAAATCGTAAGGTGTGTGGCAGTCGTTACAAGTGGCCCAGGCACGATGCCCGGCATGAAACCAGTTTTCGTAAACAGCATCCATAACGTGGCAGTTGTTGCACGTGGTCGGGTCGTCGCCGAGATAAGCCGTGAAGTCGGTGGCTACCGCGCCGACGCCGAGGGCGGCGAGCAAGGCAACCAGCCCAATCGTGAGAGGAAGTTTCATGCCGGACCTGTGGGTTGATGCCCTGGATGTTTGGCTTCCGGCGCAGCCCCAGCGCATTGCGGGCCTGTCGATCGCAGCGGGTCGGATTATAGCGGGTGCGAGGTCGAGCCGCAACTCAATTGAGCGAATCGAATCAGGGGAAGTGATTCCCGCAACCCGTTCTCTCAGGAGGCAAAGGGAGAAGGCCCGGTATCGTGGAAGCTCAGTCGGCTGGTTCGGGCACCTCGAGTACATGCAGTGCTGCGGGAGTTGTTGTGAGCAGCAGCAGGGGCATAACGACCGCATTGCCCAGGCACCAGGCGCACACGGCATGCAGCACGAAGAGCTCGATGTAGGTAAGGTAGATCGAGAACAAGACACCGAATAGTGCCGCCGCGAAGACGAACAAGGGCGTGATGCGGGCCAACGCGTCGCTGCGGAAGCGCGGCCAGGTCCACGCCGCAAGCATGGCCAAGTAACCCGCCACACCGAACAGGCCCATGGGAATGATGCCGAACAGCTTGGCGTAGCGGCTCGATTGGACCGCGTTGCAGTTGCCAATTGGGCCGCAAAACGCTTCCACGCGCGCGAGCTCGACGTAGGTGAGGTAGCCCGCGATGATGAGCCCGATGCCGATGAGAAGCGGGACGAGCCAGGTGCGCCCGCTCGTCAAAGCGACAAACCGCGGAAGCGGACCACCTAGGAAGGCGTAGAGGGTGAAGAGTACGGAGAGCCCGAGCAGAACCATCACGCCCCAGGCAACCGAAAAACCAGAGCGGTTTGCGGTTGGGGTGGGAGTGCCCACCGGGAGTGGCGTCGGAGAAGGAGCGGAGCTGGCGCGCGCGGTCGGTTGGGGCATCTCGGCCTCTGCGCGCCCTGGCGCCAGGTCGGCCAGACTGGTCAGTTCTGGAAACGCGATGCCACCCGAGGCCAAGCCGGCGGCGATGATGCCCGGCAACTGATCGGGTATTTCCCCGGATCCGATGAGGACCGATCGCCCCACGATAAGGAAGGGCACGCCCACGTTCTCTTTGGCCACGCCCAACTCATCCGCCGCCTTGAACAGGCGGTCCACCGAAGCCTGGTCGACGAGTTGTATGAGCAGGACCTGCAGGTGCTGGCCGTAGCTCGATTGCAGCGGCGGCAAGACGCTGTTCATCACTTCTTCGCAATGGCCGCATCCCTCCATCCAGAACATGACCGCATGCACAACCGCAGGGGCGGTCGCGGGCTCGGGGTTCGTCACGGAGGGTTCGAGGTCACATGGGTGACATTCCTTGTAGGTAGGGGTTGGCCCGCTGAAGGCGGTTGAGGCGAGAAGCACGACAAGCGCCAGCATCAACCTTGCGCGTGCTGGTCGTTGTGCCGGTCGGTCTTGGCTCAGGGGACAAGCGAAAGGGTGAGCATCAGCGGTCGATGATCTCGTAGGCATCTCAATCCTGGTGGCGCAAGGGTTCCCGCGTTCGCGGGCTCGTGGGCGGCGGGGCTGAGTTGTGACTCGCGGCGGAGTACGGCCCAAAGGCACCTGTAATCATAGCATGAGGACCGCCGCTCGCACGCGACGGAAACGCGGGGGAAGTGTTGATTGCGCATCATTGACGGGCGCTGTGACGACAACCACTTGCGGGGGGCGTGGCACGGCCAATGCAAGATGTCGACTCGCGATTGGTCCACTAGACGAGGCCGCACAAAGGACACGCGACGCGCTGCAAGTCGGTAGGTTTTGCACCAGGCCGAGGGCGAAGCTCAGCCGGGAGTCCGCTATACGGGTCGCTGCAACACCTCGTACCGTCGGGAGCAGGCGGGAGGCCGCGGCGGGATACGAGAGTCCCTTGGGTGTGGAACGGCCCAGGAATCGGGTCGCGGCGGTCTTGGGGACGAGGGCTGTCATTGCGCCGGCGATGAAGAAGGCAGGTACGAGACACAGCAAGACGTGCGCGGCCAGGTACGAGGCCAGATTCCCGAGACCGCCCATAAAAAGCGAGAAGAGGAGTGTCACGCGCGGACCATTCAGGCCGCCCCGGCCTGGCAGCGCGGGCAGGTGCAGCGTCCGCGCGAGGGCATCAAACGGAGCCGTGGAGCGCGGCGTGCGGTAGCGCCGGCCGCGCCGATCGCCAGGGGTCGCAAGCTGTCGAGCGCCTCGAGCAAGTGGGGTTGAGCAATGCGGTAGAAGACGCGCAGCCCCTCCTTGCGAGTGCGCACGAGGTTGGACGCACGCAGGGCCATGAGGTGCTGTGAGACTGTGGCCTGGCGTTCACCAAGCACCGCCTGGATGTGACAGACGCAAACCTCTCCCGAGCGCAGAAGCTGCAAGATGTAGAGACGGGCGGGGTGCGCCAGGGTGCGCAGGAGCTGCGCCTGCGCTTCGAGAGTTGGGTTGCCATGGTCCATGGGAACCTCGAATTACATTCGCCGAGATGAATGTAGTCTACGCTCCTTGGGGCGGGGTGGCAGTGTCGCTCGTCACTTCGTGGGCCGTGAGCATGTGCACCGGTGGTTCGAATGGCGTTCCGGAATTCGGGTGAGTCAAATCGGAATTGGGGTGACGGGTGACGCGCGCAAAGGGTGACTTTGCGCACTAACCCGGCTGGGGATGGCGATTTATCGTTATTTGAAGGGTTTGACAGGCCCATCCCGTGGAGAGGCAGATGGCGCCACCGACGCCAGCGGAAGGGCAACGACCACTGGTTGTGCTAGCCGTCACCCAGGGGCTGTGGGGCGAACGGATAGCCGAGAACATCCAGCGCCATGCCCCACCTCATTGGACGGTCCACACGTGGGCCGCTCCGCGAGCAATACCTCCGGTTGTCGAAGATCCCGAAGAATACATAAAGAGTCCCATTCCCAAAGCCGACCTCCTTGTGGCGCTGGGAGACACGCCCGGCCTGGCGCAGCTGATCCCGGACATCGCGCGGCTTTGCGGCTGCGCGTCGGTGCTCGCGCCCATCGACCGCAACGAGGCGCTGCCCAAGGGCCTGGTCGAGCAATTGCGCGGTTGGTTAGAGGTCGATGGTGTGCGATCGGTCTTCCCGCGCCCGTTGTGCACCCTGGGCGAGGAGACGATCAACCGCTGGCCGATCGTCGAACGCTACGACGACCCATTGGTGCGCGAATTCGCTCATTGGTACGGCCAGCCGAAGTTGGCGCTGACAATCGAGGACAAGGTCGTGACGCGGGTCGACGTCACGCGGGATTCGGCATGCGGCTGCACTTGTTTCGTTGCCGAGGGTCTGGTGGGCGTGCGTGCAGATGAAGCCGTGGAGCACGCCGGCATGCTGCATCACCACTATCCCTGCCTGGCCAGCATGAACATCGACGCAGACTATCGAGACACATTGATGCACGTCTCGGGCAATTGCCTGAAGGACGAAGTGACTTTGGCGGTTGCTCAATTTGTGCCCATGCAGTATTTGCGCCCCGCCGGCCGTGTTGATGAGCCCTGAGCGCGGGGCCGATCCGTCCACGACTCAATTTGGCATCGTTTGGAGGATAGACTATGGCTAAGCTGCGATCCGCTGAAGAGCGCTCCCGCGACCCAGCCGCTCGGGAAATGCTGGCGCGGGCGGGAGAGTTGGGCATTCAGACAGCCTTCGATCGCGCGGACTTGATGGCCGCATGCCCGATCGGCGTTGGGTCGTCGGCGGGTGCATGCTGCAAGAATTGCTTTATGGGCCCCTGCCGGCTCACCAAGGATGGTCAGGTGGGCGTGTGCGGAGCGACGATCGAAACGATCGCGGCGCGCAACCTGGCGCGGTCGATCGCCGCCGGGTCGGCGGCGCACTCCGATCACGGGCGCGACCTGGCGCTTACGCTGCTGGCCACGGCCGACGGCAAAGCCCAGGGCTACGAGATCCGTGATGTGGAGAAGCTGCATGCCGTGGCACGCAAGTTCGGCGTGAAGACCGACGGCCGTAGCAAGGAAGATGTCGCCCGCGAATTGGCCACTCTGGGTTTGAGCATGTTCGGCCAGCAACAGGGCGAGCTGATGTACATCAAGCACGCCCCGCGCAAGCAGCAGGAGCGCTGGCGCCGATACGGCATCGTGCCGCGCGGGATCGACCGCGAAGTGGTGGAAGTGATGCACCGGACGCACATGGGCGACGACCAGCAAGCCGAGCACATACTCAAGGGCGCGTTGCGCTGCGCCATGGGCGACGGCTGGGGTGGGTCGATGCTGGCCACCGACTTCTCCGACATTCTCTTCGGCACCCCGCGCCCGCGGGCGGGGCGGGTCAATCTGGGGGTGCTCAAAGATGACGAAGTCAACATCGTGATCCACGGGCACGAGCCCACGCTCTCGCAGATGCTGGTGCGCGCGGTGAATGAGCCGGAGCTGATCGAGTACGCGCGCAGCAAGGGTGCGCGAGGTATCAACCTAGCCGGAATTTGCTGCACCTCGAACGAGACGTTGGTGCGCCAGGGCGTTCCCTCGGCCGGCAACTTCTTGCATCAGGAGTTGGCTTTGATCACGGGCGCGGTGGATGCGATGATCGTCGACGTGCAGTGCATCATGCAGGCGTTGCCCTCCATCGCGGGCCGCTTCCACACCAAGTTCATTACGACCTCGCCCAAGGTCGTCATCGAGGGCGGGCTTCACATGGAATTTGATGAACATCACGCGCTGGATCAGGCGCGCGTATTGGTCCGCACCGCGATCGACAATTATCCGAATCGCGGACCGGTGCATATCCCGGATATCGCCGAGGATGTGATCCCGGGCTTTTCGCACGAGTACATCAACTACATGTTGGGCGGATCCTACCGCGCCTCATTCCGGCCGTTGAACGATGCCATCATGTCGGGGCGCATTCGAGGCGTGGTGGCGGATGTGGGCTGCAACAACCCGCGCACAACGCAGGACAAATCGCACGAGTGGTTGGTGCGCGAACTTCTGCGCAACGATGTTCTGGTTGTCCAGACCGGATGTGGCGCGCTGGCGTCGGGCAAATACGGCTACCTTCTGCCGGAGGCCGCGCTGGAGGCCGCCGGGCCGGGTCTACGCGAGGTCTGCGAGGCGACGGGTATGCCGCCGGTGCTTCATATGGGTTCGTGCGTGGACAACTCGCGCATCCTCACCGTGCTGACCCAGGTTGTCGCCGAAGGCGGGTTAGGCGACGACATCTCCGACGTGCCCGCGGTCGGCATGGCGCCCGAGTGGATGAGCGAGAAAGCTCTCGCCATCGGCGCCTACTGCGCCGCCTCGGGGGCCTACGTCCTGTTCGGGATCGACTCGCCGGTGGGCGCCAGCGCCGAGGTCACGCGCATCCTGAGCGAGACCTGGGGTCAGGCGCTGGGTGGCAGGCTTGAGTTCGTGACCACCGATGAGGAGATGCTCAAGCGTGCCCTGGCGCACATCGATGCCAAACGTGCGGCGCTGAACCTGCCGGCATATGAGGCCGGCAGATTCGGGCGCAGCGGCGACGAGACCTTCTACGCGCGCGTGAAAGAAACTGCCGCCGCGGGCTGACCCACCGACCATCCTAGACACCCCGCCGGGGAGGAAGTCCAATGTCCCGATACATCGCAACCCGCGCCATCCGTGGCGCGCACACTGTGGTGAACGACTTCGACGAACGGCTGAGCCGGGCCTTGACGGAAAAGGGACCTGACACCGCAGTCGCCTTTCCGAACACGGCCTATCACATTCCGCTCATCCTGGGCATGACGGGCCGCGCGGTCGAGAAGCTGGGCGATCTGACCCCGATCCTCGAACGCGCCAGGGGACTGCTCCATCCCATTCCGGCCGAGCGCCATTGGCTGCCATACCTGGGCGAGACCCTGGATGCCGGCATGGCCACCCTCATGGCTGAGGAAGGAATCGAGTGCATTCGATTCCTTTATGGGGAGGAGCCTCAGCGTCTGGAGGGGCTGCACCTGGCCGGCGCCACCTCCTTCACCAGCCCGGAGATGGACAAGGCCGGCGGCAACGGTCACCTCAACGGACCGATCGACGACATCCAACTGCGCTCGTGGGGCATTCAATTGGTCGATGGGCGCATGCCCGGCTTCGCCGCCATCGTGGGCTGCGCGAAGTCGAATGAGGTGGCGGTCAAGATCGTACGCGAGTTGCAGCGGCGCAATATTCTGACCTTCCTGAGCGGCAACGTCAATGGGCGAAGCATCATTCACCAACTGTTGGAAGAGGGCGTGGAGCTCGGCTACGATACCTACACGGTGCCCTTTGGGCTTGACACGTACAGTGCGATCTACGCCTTGGGCTTCGCGACCCGCTCAGCGCTCACCTTCGGCGGGCTGAAAGGCGGGCAGGCGCGCGAGGTGCTGCTCTACAACAAGGACCGCGTGTTTGCGTTCGTCCTGGCGCTCGGGGAGGTGGACGATGTCAAGTACGCCACCGCCGCAGGTGCCATCAACTTCGGCTTCCCGGTTGTGGCCGACACTGTGATTCCGGAAATCCTGCCGACCGGCGTCACGACCTACGAGCACGTTGTGTCCATGCCGTTCGACCAGATTGAGGGCAAAGACGACCTCGAGCGGGCGGAGCGCCTGGTGCAGAAGTGCATTGAGGTGCGCGGCGTGAAAGTGACCATGCACGAAGTGCCCATCCCGGTGCCATACGGATCCGCCTTCGAGGGCGAGGTGGTGCGCAAGAACGACATGCGCATCGAGTTTGGCGGTAAACACTCGCGGGCCTTCGAGTTCCTGCAGATGGCCGAGCTGGATGCGGTGCAGGATGGACGGGTGACGTTGGTGGGCCCGGGTTTCGAGAGCGTAGCGGAGGGCGGGGCGATCGATCTGGGCATCGTGGTGGCGGTCGCGGGCCGCAAATTGCAGAAGGACTTCGAACCGGTGCTCGAACGGCAGATCCATCATTTTGTGAATGGCGCGAGCGGGATCCAGCACATCGGCCAGCGCGACATCGCCTGGATTCGGATCAGCAAGGCCGCTTCCGAGAAGGGCTTCACCATAGAACATCTGGGCAAGATTCTGCACGCTCGCTTCCACTCCGATTTCGGAGCCATCGTCGACAAGGTGGAAGTGACGCTTTATACCGAGGCGGCGCAGGTAGAGGAGTGGCTCGCCAAAGCGCGGACGGCATATCAGGAGCGCAACGAGCGCACGGGCAGTATGACCGACGACAGCGTGGAAGAGTTTTACTCATGCACGCTGTGCCAGTCGTTCGCGCCGAACCACGTGTGCGTGGTCTCGCCCGAGCGGCTCGGGCTGTGCGGCGCGTACAACTGGCTCGACTGCAAAGCCTCCAATCAGATCAATCCGACCGGACCCAACCAACCGATTCGCAAGGGCGCACTGCTCGACACAGCCAAGGGCTATTGGCAAGGGGTCAACGAGTTCGTCCAGGTGGCCAGCCACGGACAGATCACGGATGTGGCGGTCTACTCGATCATGGAGAACCCGATGACCGCCTGCGGCTGCTTCGAGTGCATTGCCATGGTGATCCCCGAGACGAACGGGGTTATGGTGCTCAGCCGCGAGGACACCTCGATGAGCCCGGCTGGGATGACCTTCTCAACCTTGGCCGGCATGGCCGGCGGCGGGTTGCAGACGCCGGGCATCATGGGCCACGGCAAGTTCTACATACTCAGCCCGAAGTATCTCTCGGCGGATGGCGGTTTCAAGCGTGTGGTGTGGATGTCGTCGGTGCTGAAGGAGCAGATGGCTGATCAGCTGCTCAAGGTTGCGGAGCGCGAGGGCGTTCCGGGGCTGATCGAGAGCATCTGCGACGAGCGCAGCGCAACCGATGTCGAAGGTTTGCTCAAGTTCCTGCAGCAGAAGGAGCACCCTGCATTGAGCATGCCGCCACTGCTCTAGTTTGGCGAGACGCGCGCTGCGCCCGGCCGGGCGCAGCGGCCGCGATCCAAGGAGAGGATCCATGCCAGTCACGGTCGAGCTTCCCAAGGAAAAATGGGCGGGCAAGGTGCGCGAAGTGACCCTCGGAGCTACGCCAGCCGAAGGTGGAACGCGGGCCCGCATGTTGACGATTGGCGGGGAGGGCACGTTGCCCGGCTTACGGTTTGACGGCGACCTTCCCCATAAGCCGATCATTGCAATTGAGATCCGTCAGCGTAAGCCGGAGGATTGGTCCCCGCTGTTGCTGAAAGCGTGGGGGACGGCGATCGAGTCACCGGTGGAGTGGGCCAAGGCGGCGGAAGCCGCCGGGACGGACCTGCTCTACCTCGCGTTGAGCATGACCACCGCGGATGGCAAACCGAACACGTCGGATGCTGCGCGCGCGGTTGTGCGCCAGGTGCTCACGGCGAGCAGCTTGCCGCTGGCCGTCGTTGGCCCGGGCCAGGCGGAAATGGACAACGAGCTGATGGTGGCGGTCGCCGAGGAAGCCAAAGGCGAGCGCCTCTTGCTGGGCGTGTGCGAAGACAAGAACTACCGCACGATCGTGGCTACCGCCATGGCCAACGGCCACCTGGTCCAATCGAAGACGCCGATGGACGTCAACCTCGCCAAGCAGCTGGTAATTCTGATTCACGACATGGGCATGCCGCTTGAGCGCATCGTCATGGACCCAACCACCGGAGCCTTGGGCTATGGCATCGAGTACGGCTACTCAGTCATGGAGCGATTACGCCTGGCTGCGCTGCAAGGCGACGGGATGACGCAGCAGCCAATGATCGTTACACCGGGCGAGGAAGCATGGAAGGCCAAGGAGGCCAAGGTGGGCGAAGGTGTCCCCGCCGCCTGGGGCGATTGGTCCGCGCGGGCGGTCAACTGGGAAACGACGACCGCCACCGCCCTGATCCATGCCGGCGCGGACGTGGTCGTCCTTCGCCATCCGGACTCGGTGAAGCGCATCCGAGCGTTAATCGAGGGGCTGCTGTAGGCGCATCTGGCTTGCAGCAATCCTTCGTCTGTGGAGGTTCACATGGCACTCACCGGACTTGAGATTTACAAACTTCTGCCGCAAACCAACTGCAAGGAATGCGGCCTTCCCACTTGCCTGGCCTTCGCCATGAAGCTGGCCGCGAAGCAGGCTGAACTGAAGCAGTGCCCGTACGTCTCGGAAGAAAGCAAGGCGAAGCTCGAGGCTGCGTCCACGCCGCCCATCCGTCTGGTGACCCTGGCCGGCGAGGACGGCAAGCTCGAGGTAGGCAATGAGACTGTCCTCTTCCGGCACGAGAAAACCTTCTACCATCGCCCGGGCCTTTTCATCCGAGTGAAGGATTCGGATGGCGTGCCGTCCATCCAGGAGAAGGTGAAAGCGGCGGACTCCTTCAAAGTGGACTACGTCGGCATCCCGCTCACCGTGGACGGCTTCGCCGTGGAATCTGCGTCCGGCGACCCGGCCACTTTCGAAGCGGCGATCAAGGCCGTGCGCGAAGTGAGCAAGCGGCCCCTGGTCCTGATGTCGAGCAGCCCAGAGGCAATGGCGGCCGGCGCGAAGGCATGCGCGGGCACCTCGCCTTTGCTGCACGCCGCCGATGAGAAGAACTGGGAGGGGATGGTCGCATTGGCCAAGGCCAACAAGATGCCGCTGGTCGTGCGGGCGCCCACGCTTGAGAAGCTGGCGGAGCTGACCGACAAGATCCGCCAGGCCGGCGTGGAGGACTTGATTCTCGACCCGGAGGTGGTCGGGTACAGCGACACGCTGATGGCGCTCACGCAGTTGCGGCGCCTCGCGTTGAAGAAGAATTTCCGGCCGTTGGGCTATCCGGTCATCGCATTCCCGCGCACCGGCACCAACGGCAAGGTGGACCAGGTGGTCCTAGCGGCGGAGATGATCGCCAAGTACGCTAGCCTGATCGTGCTCGATCGGTTCGATCCGGCGGAAGTCTACCCGCTGCTGGTCCTGCGCCAAAACGTCTATACCGATCCCCAAAAACCGATCCAGGTCCAGCCGGGTCTGTACGAGATCAACGCGCCGAAAGACGACTCGCCGGTGCTGGTGACCACCAATTTCTCGATCACCTACTTCGCGGTCTCGAACGAAGTGGAAGGATCGGGATGGCCGGGCTGGTTGGTTGTGGCCGATGCGGAGGGTATGAGCGTGCTCACCGCCTGGGCGGCCGGCAAGTTTGATGCGGACCGCATCGCAAAAGCCATGAAGAACACCGGCATGGAGGGCAAGGTTAAGCATCGACGGGTGATTATCCCGGGTCAGGTTGCGGTGCTCTCAGGTGAACTCGAAGAGACGTTGCCGGGATGGGAGATACTCGTCGGGCCGCGAGAGGCTGTGGACATCCCGAATTATCTCAAGGCGATGTGGAAGTAGTCGCCGGGCGGAGAGCAGTGACTGGCTGAGGTGACTGGCCGTGCGAAGAAATCAGACAGAGAGCGTTGGGCGAACAGTGGAAGCGGCGGGGGCCTGCCTGGGATGCACGGCACCCGCCCCATGCGTTGCGGCGTGCCCCCAGCACGCGCCCATCCCGGCGGCCATGCGCCTGCTGGCGCAAGCCGCATCGACAGCTGATCCACGCGGGGTATGGATGCGGGAGGCCGAACGAGATGCAGTGGAGGATGTGACGCAGGCGCTCTGGGCAGCCTACTGGTGAATCGCCGCCGCACGGCGCGGTGGCGAAAGGAATTGGAGCGTGCGTCGGCCGCCAGACCGCGGACCGTGAGCGATGGCTGAACACAAGGTCACCCTGCTGCCGCAAGGTGTCACAGTCAGCGTGCCGACGGGCGCGCTGCTGGTTGAGGCTATCGAGCGCGCGGGGCTCGGCCTCAACCAACCCTGTGGCGGGCAGGGGCGATGCGGCCGGTGTGCCGTGGTGGTGGAAGAAGGTGCGGTCCGCCGCCGGTCGGTGATCCGGCTGGCGCAGGCCGATCTGGCTGCGGGGTACGCGCTGGCCTGCCAGACGGTGGTCGAAGGTGACGCGCGCGTATTCCTGCCCCCACAAGAGCAGATTGAGCGGAGGCTGGTTACCGACAAGAGCGCGCGGCCGGTGGAAGTGCCGTTTGCATACGACCCGGTCGGCGAACAATCGCTGCGCATCGTCGAAGTACATCTCGATCCACCCACGCTGGCCGACAACCTGGATGATGAGCGGCGCCTGCTCAAGGCGGTCGAGGCGCGCTTGGGAATGGGCGGGGCCCCGGCGCCGCGGCCGGGAGGGCGCGGGTCGCGGCCGGGCCCGGGCTTGCGGGTGCCGCTCCTCCTGCGGCGGCGGCTAGGGGTCGAGTTGCGCGAGGGCGAGTGGAACGTCTCGGTTGTCGT
>JBGOXY010000010.1:0-21991 GCA_041479415.1 Anaerolineae bacterium | reverse complement strand
TGGCTCTCTTCGCCGCATGGCTGCTGATGTGGCTATGGCGGAGGAGCCGAACCGCCGGGGAGCCTTCGCCTTGGAGAGCCGTGCCGCGATTCAGACTTGCCCAGATCGGCGCGGCTGTAGCGATCACGATCGTGGTTGGCGGAACGCTGGCTTGGGCCTGGAGCTTCACCGGCATCTATCGCGTGGATAACACGCGCATTCAGGCCTCGCACTGGATCTACCAGAATGTTTCGGGGCCGGTCAACCTGGTTCTGTCCTCCGCGCAGGGCGACTACAACGAACCTTTGGCACTGCCGTTCGGGTCGGTCGACGGCAATGCGGCCGCGAGTGTCATCCAGTTCGAGCCGCACGTAACGGGCGTGACCCGATCCATTCTCCTGCCGCACGTCCGTGCGGAGTCAGGTTTTGCGGGCGCAACCCTAGTGGAGATTGTCCTCTCTACCTCGCCCGATGGTTCTGTGCCCCTGGCCACCGCACACATCCCCGTGCCTGCGGTCGCGGGCGATGTTCGCGGCCAATCTGTTGAGGCCTCGTTCGGTCCCGCGATCGTGAACGCGGGCACCACGTACTTCCTTGTCCTCTCGACCGTGCCTGGCCATGTGGTGGCGGTCTCAGGGGCGGCCGTCGCCAATGAAAGTTGGGATGAGGGATTGCCCCTGCGCATCGAAGGGCGGGACGCCTTTGGCGGGCTGTACGCCGGGCTGATGGTGGAGAACCGCTGGCCCGACGATGCCCACAAGCTCGACATGTTCCTGCAAGTTCTCGACCAGGCGGACTATCTCTTTCTGCCCAGTCAACGCGGGTTGTGGACTCCGACGCGCCTGCCGCGTTCCTACCCGCTCACGGTGGAGTACTACCGCGCGCTGTTCGATGGACGATTGGGATTCGATCTGGCGGCAGCGTTTAGTTCACCCATACGCCTAGGGCCGCTCTACATCTCAGACGTGGCCGGCAGCGCGGCCTGGGGTCACGCGCCGGCGCTGCCGGTGGACAACGATAATCTGTTGGCGGCAGAAGAGGCATTCAGCGTTTACGATCATGCACCCGTGTGGATCTTCCGCAAACGCCCCGACTTCAGTATTCAGCAAGTGCGGGAAGTCCTTGAAGCGGTGGATCTCACGCGGGTGGTGCCGGCCGACCCGCGCAACCCGGGGCAGGCCGATACGCAGCTTCTCCTGCCACCTGAACGCCTGGCTGAACAGCGTTCAGGCGGCACCTGGTCCGACATGTTCTCGCGTGAGAGCCTGCTCAATCGCTTCCCACTCCTGGGAGTCGTCGCCTGGTGGTTATGGGTGGTCATCACAGGCTGGGCGTTTCTGCCCTTCGCTGCAATAGCCTTGCGCGGGCTGCCCGATATGGGCTACTCGGTGGCCAAGATCGGCGGCTGGCTGTTCGTTACCTGGATGTCGTGGATGCTGGCCAGCCTGCGCGTCCCCTTCGTGCGCGTCACCCTCGCCGGTTTGTGGCTGGGCCTGGTCGCAGCCGGTATTGCGCTCGTCCTTCTCCAGCGGCGCAAGTGGATTGGTGCGCTGCGCGACCACTGGCGCACCTGGCTTATCATGGAGGGAGTCTTCCTCGCGCTATTCCTCTTCGATCTGCTCATCCGCCTTGGCAACAGCGACCTTTGGCACCCGGCCTTCGGCGGTGAGAAGCCGATGGATTTCTCGTACCTCAACGCCGTAATTCGCAGCACCTCCTTCCCGCCATTCGACCCGTGGTTCGCCGGCGGGTACATCAACTACTACTACTACGGGTTCGTCGTTGCGGCGATCCCGATCAAGCTGCTGGGGATCGTGCCGTCGGTCGCCTACAACCTGACCCTGCCTACATTGTTCGCGTTGGTGGGCAGCGCGGGATTCGGCCTGGCCTGGTCGCTGGCGACGCACATGCGGCGCGAGGGCCGACCGGGACTCTCCCCTTGGCTCGCGGGTGCGGCAACTGCGGCCGGGCTGGTGCTCCTGGGCAACCTGGGCGAGGTGCGCCTGTTGTGGCGGGGCATGCTCAGTGTGAGCACGATCGATTTGCCGCGCAACGTGTTGTTTGGCCTCACCAACTTGATTCACGGGCTGTGGGGTGGCTGGCGGCTGCTGATCGGGCAGGCTTCGCTGCCGTACAGCACCGGCGACTGGTACTGGCTGCCGTCGCGTGCCATTCCGGTGGCCTTGGATGCGGCAGGCATCCCTCTCGAGGCGGAGCCGATCACCGAGTTCCCGTTCTTCACCTTCCTTTATGGCGATCTGCATGCGCACATGATCGCCATGCCAATCACTCTCCTGGCTTTGGCCGGCGCCGTGGCCCTCGTTTTGCGCCCCCGCACAGTGGAAAGGTGGCGCGAATTCCTGCCGGTGATGTTCGTGGGTGTGCTCGCCGCCGGTGCATTGCGCCCGACCAACACCTGGGATTTTCCGGTTCAGCTCGGGTTGATCTTGCTGGCCGTGGGATACAGCAACTGGCAATCGTGGCAGGAATCCAAAGCGTCGGTAGACGGTGCGCGCGTTGTGGTCCGCGGTCTCGCGCAAATGACTTTGGCCGTCGTCCTGGCGTTTGTCCTCTATCAGCCCTACTCCCAGTGGAACGTGCAGGGCTACACGGCGGTGGAGGTGTGGCACGGCTCCAAGACGCCTCTCGACTCCTATCTGATCGTTCATGGCCTATTCCTCTTCGTGCTCGTATCATTCATGATCTGGCAGACGCGCGAGTGGATGGCTCGCACCCCGCTCTCGCGGTTCAGCGGCGCGCGGCCCGGCTCCATCCTGGCCGGGGTGTTGCTCATCGGCGTGCTCGCGGCCGCCGCCGTTGCACTGCTCTACCTCTCCGGGTATCAGGCGCTCAGCCTGGCGCTCCCCCTCCTGGTCTGGGCAGGATTGTTGGCGCTGCGCAGGGAACAAAACGCGGCCACCCGCGCAATACTGATCCTCGCATCGGTCGGCCTCGCATTGACCGCATTGGTCGAGGTGATTGTGCTCAAGGGCGACGTCAGCCGCATGAACACAGTGTTCAAGTTCTACCTGCAGGTGTGGCTGCTCTTTGGTGTGGCCGCCGGGCCCGCGCTGGCGTGGGCTGTGGATGCGCTCAATCGAGAGAGCCATCGGTTGCGCGGGGTGTGGCAGGCAGCCCTGCTGCTGCTGGTGCTGGGGGCCGGGTACTATACCTACAAGGCCGGCCTTTCGAAGATTCAAGACCGGATGGCGCTTGAAGCCCCGCGCACTCTGGATGGCATGACCTTTATGGCCTACGCCGGCTACGCGGACCGCGGCAAGGATTTCTCGCTGCGCGAGGACTATGACGCAATTCGCTGGATGCAGGAGAACGTCGACGGGTCGCCCGTGATCGTCGAAGCCAACACCGTCGAGTACCACTGGGGCTCGCGCTTCACGATCTATACCGGTCTGCCCGGCGTCGTGGGCTGGAATTGGCACCAGCGACAGCAACGCGGCGTCGTCTCGACGCTCTGGGTCGAGGATCGGGTGCGCGAGATCGGCGACTTCTACACCACGCCGGATGAAGCGCAGGCCGTGAGCTTCCTCGCGCGATATGATGTTGCCTATGTCATCGTGGGCCAGCTTGAACGCGCCTATTACCCCGAAGAAGGGTTGGCTAAGTTCGAGCGGATGACGCAGGCAGGTCTGTTGCGCCGCGTGTACTCTGAGGGCGAGACGGTCATCTATGAGGTGGCCCATGCCTCGTGAGTTGGGGTCGGTGCTCCGTCCGGAAGGGGTGGACATGTGAGTGCACTGATCGCTGGGGCGAGTCTGCTTCGCTGGTGGATTGGCCTGTTCCTGATCCAGGCGGCGGCCTGGCCGCTCGTCCACGGCGTGTTCCGTCGGTCGCCCGATCGCGGGCTGGCTTTTGCCCGCCCGGTCGGCTTACTGCTGGTCGGTTTCGTGTTCTGGTTTGGGGCGGTGCTCGGCATTTGGACGAACTCTTCGAGCTCGGCCTGGCTCGCGATGCTTATTGTTTTCGCCGTGGGGGTGTGGTGGGCGAGGCGCGACGGACGCAATCCGTGGGCCGAATTGCGCCGGCTTCGCGGTTTGCTGCTCGGGCAAGAGGTCCTCTTCCTGATCGCCTTCGCGGTCTGGGCGGTCATCCGCATGCACAACCCGGAGGCGACCGGCACCGAGAAGCCGATGGAGCTGGCCTTTATCAATGCGGTGCTCAAATCCTCCAGCTTCCCGCCGAACGATCCGTGGCTTTCGGGTTATGCCATCTCGTACTACCACTTCGGTTACATCCTGGTGGGGATGCTTGCCAAGCTGGCGTCTGTTGCGGGAGGCATTGCTTTTAATCTGGCAGTCGCCTCATGGTTCGGGATGGCGGCGCAAGCAAGTGCTGGGCTGTTGCACAACTTGCTTTCACTGCGCGGCGGGGACTCCCGCGAGCGAAGTGGTTTCCACTCGACTTCTCTCCTCGCACCCCTGACGCTATTGCTGGTGGGCAACCTGGCCGGCGTGCTTGAGGTGGTAAGGGCTCTTCGCGTGGGCTGGGGGACGGGTGCGTTTTGGCGCTGGCTCGACATCCTCGAACTGGCCGATGCGCCCACCGGACCGCTGGCCATCGACCCGCTTCAGTTCCGCTTCTGGTGGTGGTGGCGAGCCTCGCGGGTAGTCAACGACTTGGACCTCGGCGGGCGAAGTATCGGCCTGCAGCCGATCGATGAGTTCCCGGCCTTCTCCTTCGTCCTGGGCGATCTTCATCCGCACGTGCTGGCGCTTCCCTTTGGGCTGGCGGTGATCGGGCTGGCGCTCGAACTCATGCTCGCCGTAATCCATGCTCGCCGCGCCGACTCCGGCCCTGCCGCAGCGCGGGCGATGCCTTGGCCGTTTGTCGTGATCGCGGGGGTGCTCATCGGCGGATTGGCCTTCCTCAATACGTGGGATTTTCCGATTTACCTTGCCGTTTGCCTTGGCGCGACATGGCTGGGCTGGCGGCGGGCAGCGGATCGTGCCGATCTCAAATCCTTGGGGTTGCGCTGGGGCGCGCTCATCGGAGTGGGTGTGGCGGCCTATGGTCCGTTCTACGTCGGTTTCGCTTCCCAGGCTGGAGGAATCCTGCCGAACCTGATCTTCGTCACCAAAGCCCAACAATTGTTGGTCATGTTCGCGCCGCTGCTGGTCCCGCTGGCGGGGTGGCTGCTTGTAGCCGTTCTCGCGCGAGAGGTTGTTCCGGACTGGCGGCGAGGAGCGATCGTCGGTGTAGGTGCTGTGCTGGGTTTGTTCATGGTCTCGTTCTTCATCGGGGGCCTGCTGCTGACCGCCCCCGGGATCGAGGTTCTCGCGACGGAATACATTCAGCCTTACTCGATCCGCGAGGCGATCGGCGTTGTCTTGCGCCGGCGTCTCCTGCAGCCTGGGACGGCGCTGCTCCTTGGCGCACTCATCACCGTGATCGCTGCACTGCTCCTTCGCCGGCCGTCCACTGCCAAAGACGAGTCCCTTGGCGACACGACCGTCGAATCCGTTGGGTCGAAAGAATTCATTCTCCTCCTTGGCGGCGCCGGGGCATTGCTTGTTCTGGTACCCGAGTTCCTTTACCTGCGCGATCAGTTCGGCGTACGCATGAATACGATATTCAAGTTCTACTTCCAGAGCTGGACGTTCTGGTCGATTGCCGGGACCTATGCGATGGTTCATCTGTGGCGAGCCGCCCGTCTCGACCCGTCGCGGCCAGAGGCGAACTCCAGAAAACTGGGGTCGCAGGCGGTCGCGCTTGTCCGGCTGGTCATGGGCGGCCTGGCAGCACTTTTGCTCGTCGCGGGTTTCGTCTATACGCCGCTCGCCGTGTGGACCAAGACTGCAGGCTTTCATCCGTATGGAGGCGCCACGCTCGATGCGTCGGCGCATCTGCAATCCGAGTCGCCCGAGGACGCCGCGGCCATCGCCTGGGTTGATGCGAACATCCATGAGGGCCCGCTGGCGGAGGCCGTGGGTGGTCAGTATTCGAACTACGCGCGCGTCTCGACCGCGACCGGAATCCCAACGGTTCTCGGATGGCCCGGCCACGAGGGTCAGTGGCGCGGAGGCTATGCGGAGGTCGGTTCGCGCGAGGCGGATATCGAGCAGCTGTACCGCACAACCAACTGGGATGCGGCGCGGGCCATCCTTGAGCGCTACGGCATTCGCTACGTTTACTATGGCGACCTCGAGCGCATGACGTACGAGACTGCGGGGTTGGCCAAGTTCCAAGAGTATTTGCGGGAGATTTATCACAGTGAGGGCGTGAGCGTGTTTGCGGTTGACCTCGGCGAGGTGCAGGGGGGTGCGCAGCCGGTTCTGCCGCTGCCGGAGGTGAGCCCATGACGTTGGCCGAACGGTTGGATCGGGTGGTCCATGCGAACTTCCCGTGGCTGTTTGCCGTGGTGATCGCCATTGCCATTGCCTTGCGTTTGCCGGCTCTCAACACCCCGCTGCTCGACGACCTCGAGGCCCGCCACGGGTTCGCCGCGGTCGAACTTGCCGCACGCCGGCCTGCGCCGTCGGGGCTGGCCGACAGCGCGGCCTATGCCGCGCTGTCAGCCATGGTCTTCTCGATCGCGGGTGCGTCGACAGCCAGCGCGCGGTTTGTGCCCGCGATTGCGGGTGTGCTGCTGGCCGGTTCGGCGCTCATCCTGCGCCAGAGGCTCGGGTCGACGCTGACCCTGGGGACCGCTTTGTTGCTAGCCCTCTCGCCGGCCTCGGCCGCTCTTTCGCGAACGGCCGACGGCGCGATCTTGGGCGGTCTCGGATTTGGGCTGCTGGTTGTGCTGCTGTATGGCCAGCACGTGGGCCAGCGTTCGTGGTTGGCCGGAGGCGTGATGGGGTGGATGGTCGCCGCCGGCCCGGTCGGGCTGGGCGGAATTCTGGTCGTGCTGGCAACCTCGGCGGCAGAGCACGTGCTGGCCGGGCGCTGGCGGGGTGCGGCCAGTCGCTCGCATGCCTGGCAGCAATTGGGGCAGGCGGCTCGCACTCCGGGTTTTTGGGTGGGCAGCGTGGTGGTTGGTATCACGGCTTCGACGGCTCTCATCTTTCCAGGCGGCGTGGGAACGCTGGGGCAAGGGCTGGCTGCCTGGGGCCGGTCGTTCGCGTTCGCCGGATCAACCGACCTGGGGCAGGCGCTGCTGCTCGTGATCGGCTACGAAACGCTGGCGCTTGCATTTGCCATCGCCGCGTCGCGTGTCTTCCTCAAATCGCCCGACCTTGGGCTGTTCATTCCGCTGCTCGCGGTAACGGCACTGGTGTACTTCTTTGCGCGGCCCGGCCGTCTTGCGGGTGATGCACTGCTGGTCGTCATCCCGCTCGTCATCATGGCGGCGGTCGGCTTGCGCGAAGTGCTGACGTTGCTCTCGCCCGAAACGTTGAACGGCGTCATCGCGCTGGAGATGGCGCTGATCCTCGGCCTGGGAGTGTTTGCCTATCAGAGCCTCACCGCCTACGCCGTGCAGCCGGACCTGCCGACCTACGGCACGTTGCGCCTGGCGTTGGGTGGCGTCGCTATTCTAGGTATCTTCCTGGTTGCGGGGCTGTTCGCCACGGGCTGGTCGGGAAACGTGGCCGGGGCGGTTGGTGGGTTGGGTGTTGGGCTGGCCGCCATGCTGCTCGTCGGCGAACTCTCGGCGGTGTGGGGTGTGAGCTTCTCGCGCCGGACGAATGGCAACGAGCTGTGGTGGGAGTCCAGCTCCCCGCGTGAGCTCAACCTATTGGTCGCATCCGTCGAGGAGATCTCGACGCACGTCACCGGCACGCCCAATGAGGTGGCGGTGATCCTTCAAGGAGAGCGCCACACCGCACTCGGCTGGGCTTTCAAGGACTTCATCCACCTCCAATTTGTGGATCAGCCATCGCGCCTGTCGGACCCGATGGTGTATATCGCACCACTCCTCGGCGATGCGGGAAGTGAGGCCATGCCGGAGTTGGCCGCCAACTATGCGGGTCAGGGGCTGACCGTGCGCGAACGACGCGCGTGGCACGGGCTGCCGCCCGAGCCCATCGGCTGGTGGCTGTACCGCATGGGCCCGGTGACGCGCGACCGGGTAATCCTTTGGGCGCGCGAGGATGTGCAATTCCCTCCTGCGCAACCGTAATAATCGGAGAGAGGTGCAGGAGCGTGGAGTTGCCAAGGCGCAACGCCAAGTGGGTGAGGGGACCCACGCGCTTTTCGAATCGATGTTGGAACTCGTATTCGCCGGCCCCAAGGGGGCACGGTCTATTGCGCGGTTGATCTCCGCTGTTGGATCCTTGGCTCTCACCCGGCGACTGCCCTGCAAGAGAAAGGCCTCGACCTCCGTGCATGATCATCGCGATTGATGGGACCTCTGCCTCGGGCAAGACGACTCTCGCCCGCCGGATGGCTGCACGCCTGGGCTACCTGTATTTTGACACCGGCGTGATGTACCGCGCCCTCACCCTGGCTGCTCTTCGCCAAGGGCTGAGCATGAGCGACGAGTCCGCACTGTCGTCCCTGGCCGCCGGCATTACCATCGATGTCACGTCGCCGACGGCCTCGGACGGGCGGCCATGTACGGTCTTGCTGGACGGGGAAGACGTCACCTGGACCATTCGCTCTCCCGAGGTGGACGACAGCGTTTCGCAAGCCTCGATCTACCCCGGGGTGCGCTCGGCGCTCAGCCTGCAGCAACGGCGCATCGGCCTGCGCGGCCGTGTGGTCATGGTGGGACGCGATATCGGTACCGTGGTCTTGCCCGAAGCCGAGTTGAAGTTGTTTATGACCGCCTCCCTCGAAGAGCGCGCCCGGCGGCGGCTTGCAGAATTGAACCTCCTTGGGGAGATCGTTGGGCTTGCGGAGGTCGAACGCTCGCTCGCGGAGCGCGATCGCATCGACAGCCAGCGCGCCGTGGCACCCTTGCGAGCCGCGCCGGATGCCGTCGTTGTTGACACGACCCAACTTTCGGCTGAGTCGGTTCTGGATTTAGCTCTGGATCTGGTCGCCCAGCGGGAACGGGCGGCTCGGACCAAGGACGCGCGTGGACCTGCGGGTCGGGGAGAAGGCGGCGGAGTTGAGGAAAAAGAATGAAGCCTGACTGGATCCCGCCCGCTCGCGAGCGTCACGCGTGGGGCCGGCGGCCGTATCGCCACGCGGATTACGCTGCGGTGCGCCGCGCCATGCGCTTCTTCCTGCGCGCGGTTGCCTGGCGCATCCTGGTGCGAATTGAATCGGTCGTGGGGCTCGAGAATATCCCTCCCACCGGTGCTGCCATCATTGCCATCAACCATATCGCCCTGGTCGACCCAATTCTGGTCCTGGGGCTCGTACCGCGCGTGATCGTGCCGCTGGCCAAGATCGAAGTGTATTCATACCCTGTCGTGGGCATTCTGCCGCGCATGTACGGCGTCATCCCGGTGCGGCGCGGCGAGTTCGACCGCCGGGCGCTGGACATGGCGCATGAGGTCCTGCGCTCCGGAGAGATCGTCCTGGTCGCTCCGGAAGGCACACGCAGCACGGCGATGCAGCCCGGCAAGGAGGGGCTGGCGTTCCTCGCTGCACGGACCCAGGCGCCGATCATTCCGGTGGGTGTGGATGGCACGGTAGGATACCCCTCGGTCAATCCGCGCCGATGGCGGCAGGGCGGGGCGCGGATCACGGTTGGCGCTCCGTTCCGCTATCGGCCGGGGGAGGGCCGCATGACTCGCGAGCGCCTGCGGCTGATGACCGATGAGGCCATGTACCGCATTGCCGAACTGCTGCCGCCCAATCGGCGCGGGGTGTACGCCGACCTGACCCGCGCCAGCACCGAGACGATCGAGCCCCTGCCGCGCGTCTGGCTTCAGGCGCCGAGCCCTCGCGAGGCTCCGCCGGCGAACGCCGGATGAACGGTTTCGCGAACGCCACAATCATCACACGTCCTTCTTCATCCCCAATTCCGAAGGACCTCCTTGCGCCGCCGGAGCCGACGAATGAGTGAGACTTCCCGGCCGGCGGAGAAGGGAGGCCGGGTCGCCGTGGTCGAGCCCGGCAGCCTGGGAGCCCGTTTAGGGCTGCGTCCGGGTGATCGGATCCTGCGCGTCAATGGCCAGGGGGTCGAGGATGTGATCGACGTGCAGTTCTATGCGGCCGAAGACCGGGTGGAGATGGATTGGTTGCGCGGCGAGGTCGAGAGGCAGGCGGGCGCGGTGCGCCGGGCAGGAGAGGCACTGGGGATCGAATTCGAGCATCCCACGTTCGATACCGACATCCGCCGCTGTAACAATCTATGTCCCTTCTGCTTCGTCTTGCAGACCCCGCCGCGTATGCGACGTACCTTGTACATCAAGGATGACGATTACCGCTATTCATTCCTGTATGGCCATTTCGTCACGCTGACCAATTTGTCACTCCATGATTGGGAGCGCATCCTTGAGCAGCGCTTGTCCCCGCTCTACGTCTCCGTGCATGCCACCGAGTTGGCTGTGCGCCGTGCGTGCCTCTCGAACCCGGCCGCACCCGACGTGCTCGACCAGCTGAAGCGGCTGGCGGAGGCGCACATCGAAACGCACACGCAGATCGTGCTGACGCCCGAGCTCAACGACGGCCCGCATCTCGATCGGTCGCTGGATGACCTGGCCGGGCTCTTTCCGTGGGTGCGATCGTGCAGCGTGGTGCCGGTGGGGCTCACGCGCCACCACAAGTACGGGCGGCGGGTTTTCAGCGCCGCCGAATGCATACAGGTTGTGCATCAGGTCGAGGCCTGGCAGAGCCGCTTCCGCGAGCGGTTCGGCTCGCGCTTCGCCTTTCTCACGGATGAGTGGTACCTGGCCACTGGGCTGACGGTGCCCGCCGCCACGGAGTACGAGGACCTCGACCTGCGCGAAAACGGCCTGGGCATGGTGCGCGCCGTGCTCGACGAGTGGGCCGGAGTGCGCGAGACTCTGGCGGCGCAGGCGGCCGGGTTGCGTGGGCGACGCGCCATGCTGGTGACCGCGCCTCTTTTTGCTCCGACGCTGCAGCGCATGGCGGACGAGTTCAACGAGCGGGCTGGGACACAGCTCGAGGTGGTGGTCGTGGCCAACGAACGCATGGGTCCATCGGTCACCGTAGCCGGTTTGATGATGGGCGAAGAGGTCTTAGGCGCGCTTCACGCGAAAGAGATGGGCGAAGCCGTCATTCTGCCTCGCCTGATGTTCGATCATCCGCTGGTTGTGAGCCTGGATGATGTCTCCCCGTTGCGCGTCGCCCGCGAACTCGGCGTGCCGGTCGTGCTCGTCGACGGCATGGGCGATGTGCTCGACGCGCTGCGAGGTGAGAGCCCCTTGCTCATCCGCCCCGAGTACGAGACGGTTCCACCGGCCGTGCTGCGTGCGGGAGGCTGGGCGGTCGAGAAGTACCTGCCTCCGGAGATCGAATCCTGATGGAAGCGGCCCCCGTGGGCGGGGGCCGCCTTGCCAAGCGTGGAAGGTCGCATCGAATGCGCGCTGCTCAACCGGGCAGGCGGCCGGCGACGTTCGCCAGCGGAAGAACCACTCTGAACTCCGATCCTTGGCCCGGGCGGCTTTCGACTTCAATCCGCCCGCGGTGGCTTTCCACGATGTGCCGGGCGATGTACAGCCCCAGTCCGGTCCCCTGAGCGCGTTGTTCGCCTTCCTTCGCCCGGTAGAACCTCTCAAAAATGTGCGGCAAGCTCTCGGAGGCGATTCCCGGTCCGCTGTCGGTCACTTCGATAGAGCAACTCTCGCCATCGCCTTGAGGTGCGCCCGCGTTGCGCCGGGCGCGCAGGGTCACGTGCCCGCCTGGCGAGTTGTACTTCACAGCGTTGCTCAGCAAGTTGAGTATGACTTGCTTGATACGCACGCGGTCGGCGTACAGGTCCAATCCTTCCGGGTCGAATTGGCGAACGAACTTGAGCCCGTTGCCGTGCATGAGAGGCATAACGATTTCTGCGCACTCGGCCAGGAGCGGGGTGAGCGAGAAGCGGATGGGTTGAAAGCGCGCGCGTCCCGCTTCCAAGCGGGCCAGGTCGAGGAATTCATCGGCCAACTCGTTGAGCCGCGCGATTTCCTGGCGCAGGCTGCTCAACACCGAGTGGCGCTGGATTTCGGCCAGGTCGGATCGGTCGAGCAGGGCGGCCGCGGTTCCCAGGGCGGTGAGCGGTGTGCGAATCTCGTGCACCAGCTCGGCGATCAGGTCACTCTGCTCGAACAAGCGCATGTTCTCGACTGCCACCGCGGCCTGCCCGGCCAGGGCCTCGAGTGTGGCCATATCCTCCGGGCTGAACTGGCCTCCCGAACGGTTGATGGCCTCCAACACGCCGATGCACACGTCCTTGCTCACCAACGGCAGCGCGGCGAAGGATTGCGGGTAGGCGGGAGCCAGAAGCGCCACTTCGTAGTAACGCAGGGAACTCTGCGTCGTGGGGCGCTGGAGCGCCTCACTCGATAGAACGATCGGCTCGCCGCGCGCAAGCACCTGTCCTGCCAGGCTGCTTTCCACAGGGAATTCGCGTACGCGCAAACGGGCCAAACCGGGGTGGGTGGTTGCGCCCACCTGCAACTCGCCCGAAAGCGGATCGCGCAAGAGGACCACGGCACCTTCGCATTCGACCAGCCGAGTGGCGGCCAACGCCACGCGTTCGAGCAGGTCGTTGAGATGCAGGGCCGAGGTCAGATCGCGCACCAGGTCCAGCAACTGGGCGTAGCGCCGCACGAGCACCTGATAGTTGCGGATGGCGGTGTCGTGCCCGACGGAAGAGGCATCAAGCGTTGTCATGGAGGGCCAGGCGGACCAGTGTGGGCAAAGCAAGGGCAACGTCCTCGTGAAGGACAACATCTGCCCGCTCGTCCAGGTAGGTGGGAATGCGATTGAAAACGATCAAATGCGCACCGCGCTCGATTCCCTCAAGCGGCAGTGACGCGGCCGGAACCACTTCCAAAGACGACCCGGCGACCAGGATGAGTTCTGCGCGGCGGAATTCGCGGCGCGCCGCATCGAGCGTGGCGCGCGGCAGTTGTTCACCGAAAAGGATAACGTCTGGCTTGAGCACTCCGCCGCAGCGGACACACCGCGGGAGGGCACCCGGTGTTCGCAGCGCCGTGAGAACCTCCTCGGATCCGGTTTGGCGGTAGCAGGACCCGCAGGTTGCGCTGTCCAGTGTGCCGTGCAAGCAAAGAATGCGACGCGAGCCCGCACGCTGGTGGAGCCCGTCGATATTCTGGGTCACGAGACATTGCAGGCGCCCTGCGCTCTCGAGTTCCGCGAGGGCGCGGTGGGCGGGGTTCGTTCAGCCGCGATCCACTCGCCCATCAGGGTGCGCACCCACTCATAGAACTGGTGCGGGCTGTAGCGGAAGGTGGTCAGCGAGGCGGCTGCCGCCGGATCGTAGCGCTCCCACAGGCCGCTGCCTGGGGTGCGAAAATCGGGGATCCCCGATGGGGTGGAAATGCCCGCCCCGGTAAGTGCAACCGTGTAGTGCGAGGTGAAGATCAGACGAGCGGCCTGACGATACGCGTGTTCGGTCCGCTCCGTAGTGGCGGAGCCAACGGTCATTCCGCGCCTTTGGCAATCAGGCGGTCGGTCAGTTGGCGCAGTTGATCGGAAATGAGCGCATTCGGGTCGCGCACCACGATGGGCACGCCCGATTCGGCCGACTGGAAGGCGAGCTCCGGCGCGGGCGTGATCGTGACGATGGCCGGCTTGCCGATCATCTCCTCGATCTTGGAGCGGGCCAGTTGCAGGCTGGAGCGTTCTCGATTGGCGAGCAGGAAATCGATCTTGTTGCGGGCGATCCCCGTGGCTTCCATATCGGCCATGAGCGCGCGCGCCATGAGCACGGTGTAGCGAAGAGGCTCCACCAGGATGAGTATCTGATCGGCCACCGCCAGCACGCGCAACGTTGCAGCGGAGAAGCCGCTGCCGCAATCGAGGATCAGGTGGTTGCACATGGTCGCGAGGCGGCGGACAAGGGCTTCTACTCGCTCGGCATCCTTGAGCAACACGTAGTCGTGGGGTTCGGCCGAGCCCAGCAACACGCGCGCGCCGCTCGAATGCGTGACCAGCTCTTTTTCAACCGTCCGAGCGTCAAGTTCCTCGCGCGGCTTCTGCAACAGCACCGACAGGCCGGAAGGGCGGGAAATGCCAAGCAGAAAGCCGGCGATGCCCTGCCCCGGCCGCAGCTCGCACAAGATGACATCTTGGCGCTTGGCGGCCATGCCGACCGCGACATTAACCGCAATGGTGGTGGTCCCGAGCCCGCCCTTGGCGCCAATAAAGGCCGTGACCCGGCTGCGCTTTGTTCCGCCGGCCGGCGCCGCCGGTCGCGAACGGCCGAGAAGTGCTTTGACGTGGGCCAGGAGTTCGGCCGGGTGGGTGGGTTTGGGCAAGTAGTCGTCGGCACCCGCTTCGAAGCCTTGGACCTTGTCGTCCACTTGGGCCTTGGCGGTGAACATCAGGATGGGGACTGAAGCGAAAAGCGGGTCGGCCCGCAACCGACGGGCGACTTCAAAACCGTCGAGGTCGGGCATCATCACGTCGAGCAGGATCAGGTCCGGGCGATCGCTGGCGGCCTTGCTCAACGCCTGGGTGCCGTTGATGGCGGCCACGATCGAGTACCCCCGCCGCTGGAGCATCATCCCCACCAGCTTCAGGGTGTCGAGATCGTCGTCGACGATGAGGATCTTCTCGGGCATGCGTGGCCTCCCGGCGAGAGTTTTTAGTCTAGCATAATCGTCTGCGCCCGACAAGTCGGGGCGGTCGAGACGATGCCATCCAAGTCGTGGTCTTATAATCAAGGCCGCACGGCGCGCACCGCCTCAAGACCTTGCGCCGGCTCACGTCGGCTGGAATTCCGGGGAGCGTTGATGGGGTTTGAAGCCTGGATCGCCGGATCCTTTCAGGTGCCACTCATCCCGTTTCAATTGTGGGGGCTGCTGGCCGAACTCGCGCTGCTCCTGTTGGCGGCGGCATTCGCCCTGAGCTCTGCCCGTCATATGGCGGCGGCGCGCTGGCGAGTGTGGGCGGTGCTTCTGGCTGTGGCTCCGGTGGCTGGTGGCGCATTGGCCATTCGTCTGCCGGCGGTCGGCTTGAGCAGTCTGCCCGGAGTGCCGCTCAGTGTTCCAGCCGTGGCAGCCGGCCTGCTCACCTTCGTTCCGGTGATGCTGTCGGCCGGACTGGCCGGCACGTTCCCGACTCTGCTGCTCGGGCTGGCCATCGGTCTTACGCGTTCCCTGCTCGATACCCACCAGGTCTTGACCATCTTTGAATACGGTCTCGGGTCGTGGTGGATCGCGCTGCTCATGCGCAATGAGTACGCTGGTGGTTTCTTTGGAGGGCTGCGTCGGCCGTGGGGTGCCGCCATCGCTGCGCTGCCGGTGGCTCTCCTGCTGCGCGCAGTTGGAGATTGGAGCCTGGCGCGCGGCGATGTGCTGGCGACCATCGACTTTGTCTCTTCCCGTCTGCCGGTCCACATCCTGGGCGTGGGCCTCGAGCTGCTCGCGGCCGCGGCTATCTGCGAGCTCCTGCGGCTTGGGCTGCCATCCCTTTGGCCGGAGCCTGCCGCGCTCGTCACGACCCGCTTCCAACGCTCGCTGGTGTGGCACCTTAGCCTGTGGGTGACCGTGCCGCTGACGCTCATGGCGGCGGTCATCCTCGCGGCCGTTGTGATTCAAACGCGCCAGCAAGCGCGGGGTGAGCTGTTGACCCAGGCACGGCTGGCCTCCAGCCATGCGGCGGAAACACTGCCGGCCGCCATCATGACCGGGCAAACGCTGCTTGAGGATATGGCGGGCGACGTGGCGCGCCTGGCCGATCGTCCGGATTCGCTCGCGGCGTACTTCGCCGACCGGCTGCGCCAGCCGCCGTACTTCCAACAACTCGCCTTCCTGACCGAGGCCGGCGTGGCAAGTGCCAGCGTGCCCGCCCTGGTCGACCCGTTCTGTGACTCGTTGGTCGAGGCCGAGGGCTGCCGCGTGGCACTTGGCGGATCTCCGTGGCTGGGTTGGGTCGACATCAGCGGCTCATCGAATCCGTGGCTGGAAATGATTCAGCCAGTGGCGATCTCGCCGGGGCGTCCGCTGGGCATTCTCGTTGGACGCACATCCTTCGACATCAATCCCTTGCTGGCGCCGGTCCAGGCGGCTCTCGCCAGCCTGCCTCATTCGAGCGGCGTGTTGCTCGATCGCAACTACGTCGTCCTCTATCCCTCAACCGCTGAGCCGTGGGCGGAGGAGTCACCCGCCGGGGAGGATGCGCAGGGCGGTGCGTGGTATTTGGGCACGACCTCCGACGGCCATCGGCGGCTGACCTACGTCGTACCGCTCAGCTATCCGGAGTGGCGCGTCGCGTTGCGCGTGCCGGAGGCCGCCGCGCTTAGTACCTCGCTCGCCGTCGGTGGTCAGATCGGCCTGTTGACCCTTCTGGTCACACTGGTCACTCAAATGATCGTGATCCTCATCGCCCAGCGCATCACACGGCCATTGCGACAATTGGTGCACGCCGCCAGTGCACTCGCGGGCGGCGACCTCGACCGGCGCATCGCGGTGAGCGGCGACGACGAATTCGCCGCGCTCGGGCGCACCTTTGAACTCATGCGACAGAACCTGCACCGCCAGATCCGCGATCAGGATTTGCTGCTGCAGGCCAGCCAGGGCGTGGCCACGCATCTTGAACTCCTGCCGGCCTGCCTCCCCATCCTGCAAAGCGCGCTATCGTCTTCCACGGCGCAGGGCGCGCGCATCGTCGTGGCCAGGGGCCGCCGCCCGGCCGAAAAGTACCCGGAGGTGGCGGCAGGCGAACTGGCGGGCACCATGGCCTCCCTCGATGAATACGTTCTCTCGCGCGTTCGAGATCGGTCACCGTGGTTGGTGGCGGATGTGACCAAGGCGGAGGACTTCTTCCCGGCTTCGTTAGCCGGTCATATCGGTGCGCTGATCGCGCTGCGCCTCTCGCATGCCGATAAGTTCTATGGCGCGATGTGGCTTGCCTTCCGCCAGCCGCAGGTCTTCGATGCCGGAGTCGTCGAATTGTTGAGCGGGCTGGCCGGCCAAGCCTCTTTGGCCGTCACCAACGCCGGGTTGCTCGAAGCCACCGAGGGCGAGCGGCAGCAACTGGCGACCATCCTGGCCGCCATTCCGGATGGCGTGCTGATGACCGATGCCGAGGGGCACGTGACGTTTGCCAATGCCGCGGCGCGATCGATGTTGGGGGCGGCCCTCCCTGGGGCGGGTGAGCCGGCAGGCCGCAGCCCGCACGGCGGGTTAGCTGAGGCACTCGCTGAGTCCGGTCCGGAGGGCCACACGGTTGAGTTTGCGGCGCCCAGCGGCATGCGCCTGCTGGCCACAACGCGTCCGGTGCCCGGGCCGCACTCGCTCTCCCTCGGCCAAGTCTGTCTGTTGCAGGATGTAACCCGATTCCGCGAACTCGAAGACCTCAAGACCGAATTCGTCAATACCGTGAGCCACGACTTGCGCCGTCCACTGACGCTGGTCGACGGCCATGTCAATATGCTCGAGATGCTCGGCCCGCTCAACCCCGCGCAGAAGGAATACGTGGGACGCATTCGGGATGGCGTGCGCGGGATGGCGCGGCTGGTCGGCGATCTCCTCGACTTGGGACGCATTGAAAAGGGGATCGAAGCCCATGCCGCCGCCATTGACGTGCGTGCTCTGCTCGAGTCGCTGCTGGAGGAGTATCGCCCGGAGGCGGTCAGCCACAACGTGCGTCTCGAACTGGACATCCCCGAGAGCGTACCGAGGCTGACGGCAGATGCTTCGCTGCTCGAACGTGCCCTGGGCAACTTGATCGACAACGCCATCCGCTACAACCGCGCGGGAGGCGTGGTGCACCTGCGTGTCGAAGCGGCGCAGGGCCAGGTTACCTTCGCGGTGGAAGACAGCGGCGCGGGGATTGCAGCGGCCGACATGCCGCGCCTCTTCGAACGGTTCTACCAGGTGACCCGCTCGGAGCTCGACGAAAGGCGCGGCTGGGGTCTGGGGTTGGCCATCGTTCGTTCGGTGGCCGAGTGGCACCATGGGCGTGCCTGGGCCGAGAGCCAGTTGGGCAAAGGCAGCGTATTCAGGCTGTCCCTCCCCAGCCACCCCTGAGACGCGCGAGGCGTGCCCGTAGCCCCGATGCCCATGCTTCGCGATCGATGACGGCCGGGTACGCGAGTCTTGTCGCCAATCCCCCCAACGGTTAGAATGCCTTCCATGAGCCGCATGACGTACGACGACGCGCTCGACTATCTCTATTCGTTCGTCGACTACAGTTTGCAGCGGACCTACCGCTACTCGCCGCAGACGTTCGACCTGAGCCGCATGCGCGTATTGCTCGACCTGCTGGGTAACCCGCAAGAGGCGTATCCGGTGATCCACGTCGCAGGCACCAAAGGCAAGGGGTCGGTGTCGGCTCTCACCGCCTCCGCCCTGCGGGTAGCCGGGTACCAGACCGGGTTCTACACTTCCCCGCACCTGGTGGATTTCTCGGAACGTATCCAGCTCAACGGGCACGCCATTCCTCACGAGCGGTTGAGCGAACTGGCCGAAGAGATACGTCCGGGGGTGGCCAAGGTGCCTGGGCTGACGACTTTTGAGATCACCACCGCACTGGCCTTCATGTTCTTCGCGTCGGAAAAGGCCGATGTGGCAGTCATCGAGGTCGGCCTGGGAGGCCGGCTGGATGCGACCAATGTCGTTCAGCCGCTGGTTTCGGTGATTACCTCACTCTCGTACGATCACACCCATTTGCTCGGCCATACCCTGGCGGAAATCGCGCGTGAGAAGGCCGGCATCGTCAAACCCGGGGTGCCGTTGGTCAGCGCACCCCAGGAGAGCGAGGCGCTGCGGGTGCTCAAGTCCATTGCCGAGGAACGTCAATCGCCGTTGGTCCTGGTCGGCCGCGATTGGCTCTTTGCGCCCCTGCGTCACTCGCTCGACGGGCAATCACTCACCATTTGGTCGGCGGCCTCCCAGGAGCGCGTCAACGAATACCTGGAACGCAGTCAGCCCCAGCAGTGGGAATGGGTTCCGCCGCGCTTCGACATCCCGCTCCTGGGATACCACCAGGTGATCAACGCCACGGTGGCCTATGCCGCGCTGCAGGTGGCCAACGGGCGGGGGCTGCACGTTTCCGAGGAAGCCATCCGCGAGGGATTCCAAACCGTTGAATGGCCGGCCCGCTTCCAAATCCTGCACCGGGCGCCCTTCGTGGTGGCCGACTCGGCCCACAACCGCGATTCGGCGCGGCGCCTGCGGACCGCGCTCGACGATTACTTCCCCGCGCGGCGGGTGATTCTGATCTTCGGCGCGTCGGCCGACAAAGACATCAACGGCATTCTAGACGAACTGATCCCGCGGGTGTCGCTCGTCTTCGTAACTCACGCCGAACATCCTCGCGCGTCGGAGACGGACGACCTGGTGGAACGCATCCGCGCCCGAGGCTGCCCGGCTGAAGCGGTTGTTCCGGTCGGCGAGGCTCTGGCGCGGGCGCTGGAGAACGCCTCCGATGAGGATGTGGTGCTCTCGGCGGGGAGCATGTTCGTGTCGGCCGACGTGCTGCGCGATTGGCCGCAGGTCTGGGAGCGTGAGGCGCAGCGCCGCGCAGCCCGCAGGGAGGAGAGGCGTGTGCCTCTGACAAGCAGTGACGATGACTGGGCATGAATTTCGCGAGTGGCAGATGCGCACCGAGTTCGCCGAGGTGCTGGGGCACCGTACCGAGGAACTGCAGCGCATTCGCGACGCCACCGTCGACGCCGAGGGCCTGATCAGTTGCGCTGTGCTTCCCCTGCGCGACATGGTGCTCTTCCCGCGCATGGTGACGCCGCTCTTCGTTGGCCGCGAAACGACCTTGGCCGCGCTCGAAGCGGCCCACGCCGCGGGGGAGACTCTGGTGGCGCTGGCTCAGCGCGACGCGGAAATCGCGGAGCCCGGGCCGGAGGACCTTTACCCCGTCGGCTGCGAGACGGCCGTTGGCCGCGTGCTGCACATGCCGGATGGCTCGACCACCGTCCTGGCCCAAGGCCGCCGCCGTATCCAGGTAGTTGAATTCACCCAGACTCAGCCCTACCTGCGCGCCCGCGCTCGGCCGATCTTCGAATCTCAGCAGCGAACGCGCGAGACCGAAGCCATGATGCGCGCCGTGCTGGCCCTCTTCGAAAAGGTCGTCCAGCTCAATCGCAGCCTGCCCGAAGAGGCTTACGTCTTCGCCATGAACGTGGACGAACCGGGCTGGCTGGCGGACCTGATCACCTCCGCGTTGGGCGTGCCGCTTTCCGACCGCCAGGAAATGCTCGAGACGATCGACCCTAACACGCGCCTGCAGCGCCTGAGCGTCATCCTTGGGCGCGAGCTGGATGTGCTCGAGCTTGAGAGCCGCATCCACACCCGGGTGCAAAGCGAAGTCGACCGTTCGCAGCGCGAGTACTACCTGCGCGAGCAGATGAAGGCCATCCAGAACGAGCTGGGCGAGGCCGACAGTTGGACTCAGGAGTTGACCCAGTTGCGCGAAGCGGTCGCCGCCGCGCACATGCCCGAGGAAGTCGACAAGAAAGCGCGCAAGGAAATCGAGCGCCTCGAGCAAATGCCTTCCATGGCGCCCGAGGTGGCCATCGTGCGCACCTATCTCGACTGGCTGATCGAGCTTCCGTGGGAGAAAGCCAGCGACGATAACCTCGATGTTCGCCATGCGGCGGAGGTGTTGGATGCGCAGCACTACGGCTTGCCCAAAGCCAAGGAGCGGATACTCGAATACATAGCGGTGCGCAGCCTCTCGCCCGAGAGCATGCGTCAGCCCATCCTGTGCTTCGTCGGGCCGCCCGGAACCGGGAAGACCTCGCTCGGGCGCTCGATTGCCGAGGCGCTCGGGCGTCGCTTCGTGCGCGTCTCCTTGGGCGGCATACGTGATGAAGCCGAGATTCGCGGGCACCGCCGAACGTACATCGGCGCGCTCCCCGGGCGCATCTTGCAGACGATGCGCCGCGCGGCGATCGTCAACCCGTTGTTCATGCTTGACGAGATCGACAAGCTGGGTGCCGATTTCCGCGGCGACCCGGCCGCCGCACTCTTGGAAGTGCTTGACCCGGAGCAGAATCACGCATTCGATGACCACTACCTCGATGTTCCCTTCGATCTCGCGAAGGTTATGTTCATTACCACGGCCAACACCGTGGGCCCGGTGCCCTCCGCGCTGCTTGACCGGATGGAAGTGATCGAGTTCCCCGGTTACATCGAAGAAGAGAAGCTGGCCATCGCCCGTCAGTTCCTGCTGCCACGCCAGATCAGCGAGAATGGCCTGAGCGGCGAACGCCTCACCATCCCCGACCTGAGTGTCCGGCGCATCATCCGCGAGTACACCTGGGAGGCGGGCGTGCGCAACCTCGAGCGCGAGATCGCTCGCGTGTGCCGCAAGATCGCGCGGCAGAAGGCCGAAGGGCATCGACTGCCGACGCGCGTGTCGCCGGCCAGCCTGCCCAAGTACCTCGGTCCGCCGCAGTACTTTCAGTTGGAGGCGGAGAAGCGCGACGAGGTGGGCGTGGCCACAGCCTTGGCCTGGACCGAAGCCGGGGGCGACACCATGCCGGTCGAGGTCATCCTGGTGGAAGGCAAGGGCGGCATCCAAATCACTGGGCAAGTGGGCGAAGTGATGCAGGAGAGTGCGCAAGCTGCGCTGTCGTACCTCAAATCGCGGGCCCGCGAGTGGGGCATCGAGGCCTCGCGTTTCGAGAAGACCGACGTGCACATCCACGTCCCGGAAGGGTCCATCCCCAAGGATGGGCCGAGCGCCGGCATCACCATGGGGACTGCGCTCATTTCGGCCTTCACCGGCCGGCCGGTGAGGAAGGAAGTGGGCATGACCGGCGAGATCACGCTGCGCGGGCGAGTCTTACCCGTGGGAGGCGTGCGCGAGAAGGTGCTCGCCGCACACCGCATCGGGTTGAAGACGGTCATTCTTCCTGCGCGAAACGAGAAGGACCTGGTGGAAGTGCCCGCCAAAGTTCGCCAGGATATGGACTTGCGGCTGGTGACGCACATGGATGAGGTCCTGGCCGTGTCGGTGCGCGGCCCGCTGCGCGCCAAGGCGGAGGCCAAGCCGCGCGAGG
>JBGOXY010000009.1:0-22443 GCA_041479415.1 Anaerolineae bacterium | reverse complement strand
GAAAGGCCGAAGCGCAAGCGCAACACACGCGCCTCGCGCGGGCTGAGCGTGCTCAGCACTTCCTCCACCTTCTCGGTCAGGAGATGCTCGTACGCACTGTCGGTGGGGGAAGGGGTGATATGGTCCTCGACGAAAGCGATCAGCTCCTCGTCGTCGTCCTCGCCCACCGGACTTTCGAGCGAAATCGGCCGCCAGGAGACCTTGAGCATCCATTCCACCTTGGCCTGCTCCAGACCCAGGGCAACCGCCAGTTCCTCGTTGGTCGGTTTACGGCTGAGCTGCTGCTCGAGTTCGTGTGAGGTGCGGTACAGGCGCCGGATTCGGTCGGTCATGTGCACCGGCACGCGGATGGTCCGGCTCTGATCGGCGATGGCGCGCGAGATGGTCTGGCGGATCCACCAGGTGGCGTAGGTGCTGAAACGGAAGCCGCGATGATAATCGTACTTCTCCACGGCCTTCATCAGCCCCAGGTTGCCTTCTTGGATCAGATCGAGGAAAGGCACGCCGCGGCCGATATAGCGTTTGGCAATGCTGACCACCAGGCGCGTGTTGGCCTTGATCAGGTGTTCGCGGGCCAGGCGTCCGTCCTCCACCCAGCCTTCGAGCTCGGCCCGCCGGCTCGCGCCGCCCGCCGAGCTGCGCCGGACGCTTCCGGGGCGTATTCGATCGAGGCGCGCCACCGCTTGGCCGCCGCGCTCCACACGCTTGGCCAGCGACACCTCCTCCTGCGTGGTCAGCAGCGGGACACGGGCCATTTCCTTAAGGTACAGCCCCACCGTGTCATCGATCGATATCTTGGCCAGATCGAACTCGCCGGAGGTCTCCTCCCGCGCCGGGCGCAACAGGTCGGCCGGGATTTCCTCCGGCGCGTCGAAAACATCAATGCCCGCTCCGCGCAAAAAGGCCAAGAGGCGGGGGACGTCGGCCTGGCCCGACTGCGCGTCGGGGTAGGCTTCCATGATGTCTTCGGTCATCAGGTAACCTTGGAGCTCGGCCTTCTCCAAGAGGGCGACAACTTCCTCGCGATCTTGCCAACGACGCTGCATCATCTAAGTCTCCTGACCCACACTGGCGTTCGGGTGGATGCGCGGACGTCTGGCTCAGCCTGTCAGTTGTCGTTCTGCGAGGCCCCCAAGTAAGTGCGGGCCGCCTCCGCATGGAAACCTGCGGGGGCAATGGCACGCGTGCGGATGGTGCACCTGGCGCGCTTGGCGCACCCGAGCTGTGCGGCTAGCCCTCAGGTGGTTGGGCTGAGGAGGTGATGCGAATCGAAGGACTCGGCGGTGCCACTTGGCTGCGGTGCCCACAATCCGACAGGTTGAGATCCGTCCCGCAGATCGGGCACAGTCCGCGGCAGGCGGGCGTGCATAGCGTTCGCGTCGGGAGGTCGAGCAACAGGTACTCTCGCAGGAGCGGCTCGAGGTCGAGGATCGCATCCTCGCCGATAGCTAGCAGCGGGTCGTTTGGATTGGGCGGCGGGTAGACGAAGAGATCCTGGAGATGGGTGCGCACCGATTGGGCAAACGGCTTCAGGCAGCGTACACACTCAGTCGGGAGCGTGGCGGCAAACTGGCCTTGGAGGATGACGCCTTGGGGTGTCCGCCCAAGTTGGATCTGACCGGTGAAATCCGTAACGCGCAAGTCGGGGCCGATGTTGAGCTTGTCCTCGGCGAAGTCCATCACCCGCACGTATCCGGCGGTCTGATTGAGCATGAATCCGACATTCAACCGCAACGGTCGGTGGAGGTTGGGCACGTGCACGTTCCATGTGGGAATTCGGCTGGAAATCTGCTGGATTATAGCATATGGTGAATCGAGCCGTCAATCACGTATCATTTGTTGCATAGAATCATAGATGCGCAATCGAGAGCGTATCAAGATTTCGCGTTGATCCCAGCATTGTGCCGATTCTGCCGAGATCCTTTCTCTTCCCGCCCACAGCGGATGGTACCCACGGGCGGCCCAGCGCGCAATTTGCGCAGGGTCGGCCGGGGGCGATCCGCTGTGTTTGGAAGAGGAACGCCGTGGACCCGACGGCGTTGGCCCGTCCCGGCGACTTGCGGGCAATTGTGCCGCTTGACACGCCTTTAGGATTTATTAGAATATTGGTCAACTTATTGATAAAAAGGGCACCGGACGAAATGACTTGCCTGTGTTCTGAGCGGGGGCACTAGCCGCCGTCGCTCCTCCAAGAGAGTCAACTGACGATCGGCGGATGCCCCCGCGCCACCAACACCATCGGTTGTTGTGCGCGGTCATCACGCCCATCGCGTCGGTTGGCTCCTTTTTTTGTTCATGAGTCGCGGGATGCACAATGACCTTCAAATCCATCGCAGCTCCCTTCCCGGTCGGTCACACGCCTCTCTTTCCATTGCGCCGGCTCGACCCCGAGTTGCCCGCCGACGTGAGCCTGTGGGCCAAAGCCGAGTGGTACAACCCGAGCGGTTCGGTCAAAGACCGGCCGGCGTGGTCCATCCTGCGCACGGCTCTCAGCGAACAGCGCTTGGACGGCGGCGGGATTCTGCTTGACGCGACCTCCGGCAACATGGGAATCGCCTACGCGACATTTGCCGCGGCGCTCGGCCTGCCCCTGCGTTTGGTGATTCCATCCAACGCCAGCCCGGAACGAATAGCCATCCTGCGTGCGCTCGGTGCGGACCTCGTGCTGTCCTCAGCGCTTGAAGGCTCGGATGGCGCAATTCTCGAGGCGCGCGCCATCCACACCGCCGACCCTGCCCGCTACTTCTACGCGGATCAGTACAACAACCCCGCCAACGTGCAAGCGCACTTTGAATCGACTGGGCCGGAAGTGTGGGAGGACACGCACGGGCAAGTCTCACACTTTGTGGCCGGGCTGGGTACATCTGGAACGATGATGGGTGCCGGACGCTTTCTGCGCCAACGCAACCCGGCCATTTGCCTGGTGGCCGTGCAGCCGGATGACGCCTTCAACGGGCTAGAGGGTCTCAAGCATCTGGATACGGCTATCGTGCCGGGCATCTACGACGCACGCGGACACGACGAGACGCACCGCGTGTCGACGGAGGCGGCTCACGAGATGGTACTGCGCTTGAGCCGCAGCGAGGGATTGTTCGTCGGTGTCTCGGCCGGGGCAGTGGCGGTCGCGGCGCTAGAGGTGGCCCACGGCCCGAGTCAGGGCGTCGTCGTCGCAGTCTTTCCGGATTCGGGGCACAAGTATCTTTCGGAAGAATTCTGGCGACGGGCATGAGCCACCTTGTTATTCGCGCTGAGCTGCGAGTGCAACTACAGCAACATGGCGAGCACAGCTACCCGCACGAAGGGGCCGGTTTGCTCCTGGGGAACGACGACGGTCGTCGGCGCGAGGTAGTGGCCCTTCTGCCGCTGGAGAACCGGCGCGAGGGCGAAACCCGGCGCAGGCGATATCACCTCGGCGCTCGCGACCTGGCGGCTGCTCGACGACCGCACGGGTCTTTCGGAGGAGGCGCTGGTGGTCGGCGAGCCCGCCCCGCATTCACCCGAGATGGGCTGAGGGTCGCAGGATCGCGAGCATGACGCAGGGGCGGCCCAGGATTTCGTAATGGTAGAGGGTTGAGGAGGTCGACATGGCAACGGTGATTCTCCCGGCCCCGCTGCGTCCATACGCGGCGGGCCCAAAAGAAGTCAGTGTGGATGGAACCACGGTCGCGGATGCGCTGAGCGATCTGACACACCTGCACCCCGCGCTGCGCCAACACGTCTTCGACGAGCGCGGAGACTTGCGCGCGTTCGTGCACCTCTTTGTCGACGGCGAGGAGCTCGAGTCTGCGGCGCACAACCAGATGTTGCTCACGGGCGACTCGCGCCTGACGCTGCTGCCGTCGATCGCGGGGGGATATACTTCATCATAGATGCATGGCCAGGATTCGGGGGGAGGAAAGATTGACTGAACCACTGATAACCCAAGCGAAAGGCCAGGATACGACGGTCCTACCCGACCTGACGCGCGACGAGATCCTGCGTTACTCGCGCCATCTGCTCATGCCAGAGGTCGGGCTCTCGGGCCAACGCCGGCTCAAGGCCGCCAGCGTATTGCTCATCGGCACAGGCGGCCTCGGCTCGCCGCTGGCCATGTACCTGGCTGCGGCCGGGGTAGGGCGCATCGGCCTGGTCGATTACGACGTGGTGGACCCGACCAACCTGCAACGCCAGATCATCCACGGCGCCGCGCAGGAGGGGCACCTCAAGGTCGAGAGCGCGCGGGCGCGCATGCTCGATATCAATCCGCTGATTCGGGTGGATATCTACGACGTGCCCTTCACCTCGGAGAATGCGCGCCAGATTGCCGAGCCGTACGAGGTTATCGCCGACGGCACCGACAACTTCCCAACCCGCTACCTGGTCAACGACCTGTGTGTCTTCACCGGCAAGCCCAACGTGTACGGCAGCATCTTCCGCTTCGAAGGGCAGGTGAGCGTGTTCGACGCGCGGCGCGGCCCGTGCTACCGCTGCCTGTTCCCGGAGCCGCCGCCGCCGGGCATGGTGCCCTCCTGCGCGGAGGGCGGCGTGTTCGGCGTGCTGCCCGGCACCATCGGCACGCTGCAGGCGACGGAGGTGCTCAAACTCCTCCTGGGCATCGGCGAGCCGCTGATCGGGCGGCTGATGCTGTTCGACGCCCTGGGCATGCGCTTCGACGAAGTGCGCCTGAAGAAGAATCCGCGCTGCGTGGTGTGCGGCGAAAACCCGAGCGTGACCGACCTGATCGACTACGAAGCCTTCTGCGGCGTGCCGGGGCACGACCGCGGCGACGAGGGCTCCGCCGGCGCCGACTGGGACATCACCGCTGGCGACCTGCACGCCCGACTTGGTCGCGGTGAGCCGGTGCGGCTGATCGACGTGCGCGAACCGCACGAGTGGGAGATCGCCCACCTGCCGGGTGCCGAGCTTTTCCCGCTGGGATCGTTGCCCGAGCATTTCAACGAGTTCGATAGCGCCGAGGAGATGGTGCTGTTCTGCAAAAGCGGCTCGCGCTCGGCGCGCGCGCTCGACCTGCTGCGGCGGGCGGGTTTCCGCAAGATACGCAACCTCAAAGGTGGCATCAACGCCTGGTCGCGCGAGGTCGATCCCTCGGTGCCCATCTACTGAGCGATGAGCGAGATGGGACAACTGTCCTCCAACTCCCACCCCTGACCCCTCCCATTGATGTTCTCACCCCATTTCCGCCACACGTCGGCATGCCAAGGGCCGCCTCTCGGCGGAGAGGGGGCAGGGGGTGAGGTGGAGCGTTCTCCTGGAACCTCCTAAGTCCACGTCGTCCACGAGGGAGCCCATTCACTCACCAGGGCCTTGCACCGGCTCGGCCATCCAATCCGACCGGGGGCCGGTCTGGGTTGGCGTGACCGATGTGTCGCCCTGAGGGAGCGACGCGTGGCGGGCAGAGCCACCGCCTCCAGCCACGCGAGCTCGCTTCCCCCGAAAGTGGCCTTTGGGGGCTGCAATGGGCCGAGAATCGAGCCATTTTGGTGCGGCCGGCAATCGTAAGCCTCCCGTCAGGCGCGGCCCAGGGATGGGTGTTATAATCCGGTCAGAACCCGTTTCTCAGCGAGAACGGGTTCTTGTGGCCTCTAGGCAGGAAATCTCCCGCCCGGCCAAAACAGAGGGAAATACGTGAATTTTCTTGTCACCGGAGCCGCCGGCTTCCTGGGCGCGGCGCTGTCAAACCATCTCTCGCGCGCGGGACATCAGGTGCGCGGGTTGGACGACCTCTCCACGGGTGACCCAGCGCGCCTCAGCCCGGCGGTGCTCTTCACTCGCGGCGACGTGGGCGACCGGCCCAAGCTGTGGACGCTGTTGCAAGATGTGGAATGTGTCTACCATCTGGCGGCGCGCGTGTCGGTGCCCGAGTCGGTGCTGTACCCGCGCGAATACAACGCGGTGAACGTGGGCGGCACGGTGAGCCTGATGGAGGCCATGCGCGATGTGGGCGTGCGACGCGTGGTGTTCATCTCATCGGGCGCGGTCTACGGCGAGCAAGCCGGCCAGCCGGTGAACGAGCAAGCCACCCCGCGGCCCACCTCGCCCTACGCCGTTTCGAAACTGGCGGCTGAGTTTTACGTCCAGACGATCGGCGCGTTGTGGGGCATCGAGACGACTATCCTGCGCGTGTTCAATGCGTATGGGCCGGGGCAGCCGCTGCCGGCGGCGCACGCTCCAGTGATCTCGCGCTTCTTGCGTCAGGCGGCTGGCGGCGGGTCGCTGGTAATTCACGGCGACGGCGGCCAGACGCGCGATTACGTCTTCGTGGACGATGTGCAGGAGGCGATGGTCGCCGCCGGCACGCTGCCCGGGCTCGACCGCACGGTGATCAACGTGGGCAGCGGGGTGGAGACCACGGTTCGCGAACTGGCCGAGCACATTCTGCAGCTCCTGCCGCAGGGGGAAATACTACACAATGGCCGCGAGAAGGCAGGCGTCACGCGCATGTGCGCCGACCTGACGGTCGCCCGCTCCAAGCTCAATTTCCGCCCGCGTTACTCCTTGGCCGAGGGTCTGCACCTGACCGTCGAGCGTGACCCCCGCTTCCAGTCGGCCCTCGTTCGCGCCTGACCTGCTGATCCCCTGAAGAGAATCGGACGACCATAGCGAGCCGGAGGCGACCGGCGCTTCGCGCGCGCCTTCGCGCCGAGGGACCGATCGAAGACGGTGTGGCTTGCCTCCCCCATCCGCCGGGGCTGGGCACGCGGTGCACCCCGCTTACCCGTTACAATTACCGGGCTCGCCATGACACAGCCCACACGACACTCGCCCTCTCTGCCACGCGCATTCTTCGCCCGCGAGACACGCCAGGTGGCGCGCTCGCTTCTCGGCGCGCGGCTGGTGCGCATCGATCGCGGCCGGCGGCTCTCGGGGATCATTGTCGAAGCGGAAGCCTACATCGGTGAAGAGGACTTGGGTTGCCATGCGCGCCATGGGCACACGCCGCGTAATGCGGTGATGTTCGGTGCCCCGGGGCATGCCTATGTGTACTTCACTTACGGCATGCACTGGATGCTCAACGTCGTCACCGAGGCCGAATGCCGCCCAGCGGCGGTGCTGCTGCGCGCAATCTGGCCCGTGGAGGGCGTGGCGGCCATGCGGCGACGGCGGGGGCGGCAGCCGCTCGCCAACGGTCCGGGCAAGTTGTGTCAGGCGCTGGCGATTGATGGGCGCTTGAACGGACACGATCTGTGCCAGCCGGGGGCGCGGTTGTTCTGCGAGAAGGGGGTTGCCTTCCCCGAACGTGACATCGTGCGCGGGCCGCGGGTGGGGTTGAACTCCGTGCCTGAACCGTGTAAGAGCATCGCCTGGCGATACCGTGTGTTACCAGAGGTACTTCGCGAGCGGTTCGGTGATGTGTGAGGGGCGAGGGTGGGGGGCTCATCGGGGCGGGTCCTAGCCCCGCCCGAACAACGGGCTGGACAAGAGAGGGAGGAGAGACCATGGGGTTGCTGGAGGGGAAGACCGCGCTCATCTTTGGTGTGGCGAACGACCACTCAATCGCCTGGGGCATTTCCCGCGCGCTGCACGCGCAAGGCGCGCGCATGGCGTTCAGCTATGCGGGCGAAGCCCTCGAGCGGCGGGTGAGGCCGCTGGCGGAATCGCTCGGCTCGAAGTTCGTCGAGCCGTGCGACGTGGGCAAGGATGAGGACATCACCGCCGTGATGGCCAAGGCCAAGGCCGAGTTGGGGGGTATCGACATCTTGGTGCACTCGATCGGCTTCGCGCTGCGCGAGGAACTCATCGGTCCGTACTACAACACGACGCGCAACGGTTTCCACACGGCCATGGACATCAGCGTGTACTCACTCACCGCGCTGGTGCGCGGCGCGCTGCCCAGCCTCAACCCGGGCGGAGCGGTGCTGACCCTCACCTACTACGGATCCGACAAGGTGATGGTCAACTACAACGTGATGGGTTTGGCCAAGGCGGCGCTGGAGGCGTCGGTGCGCTACCTGGCCAACGATTTGGGGCCCAAGGGCATTCGGGTCAACGCCATCAGCGCCGGACCGGTGCGGACGCTCGCGGCGGCAGGTGTTTCGGGGTTCAAGGCAGCCCACGGGCGCTTCCGCGAGATCGCGCCGCTGCGGCGCAACATCGATATCGACGACGTGGGGCGTGCAGCAGTGTTTCTGTGTTCGGACCTGGCCTCGGGGGTCACCGGCGAGGTGGTGTTTGTCGATGCCGGCTACAACATCCTGGGGTCATATGAGAAGCCGGGAGGCGAGGGGGAGTAGGCCGCCTCGCCCTGAGCGCGCTGGCGCGGGAGCCGATCTGGAAGAGGGCATAGCACGCCTTACAGTTGGCCGCGCGCGGAAGACTTGCGCGTAGGTCTCGCGCGCGCGAGTGCCATTGCCAGTTGCGTACCGAGAACCATGGCCGAGCACATTGCCGACGCATCACCCGTACATTGAGGATTCGTGTCGGCCGACGGCCGGCGGAGGCGCGCAATTCACCATGAAAAGGGCTGCCCCACAGGGGGCAGCCCTTTCTCTTCTGTGCGGCGCGACGCTTGGCCGGCGGGGACAACGATCATGGCCATGCGGACGCTTCGGCCAGGGCTCAGCGCCGCAAGTAGAACGGGATGTCGACGATCACCCGGCCGTGCCCATGGCGCCGCCGGCGGTAGAGCAGCGCCAGCTTGACCAGCCAGGCGGTCTGGTTGTGCAGCCAGAATTGCCACCAGCGTGCGGGGATGAACTCCGGCACGATGATCACCACCCGCTGGCCCTGGGCGAGCTGCCCGTCGACGGTGTCGAGGTAGTCCATCAGCGGGTCGACGATCGAGCGGTAGGGCGATTCGAGGATCTCGAGGGTCACATCCTGGCCCCACTCTTTCCACACCTCGCGAACGTGGCGAGCATCCCCCGGATGAATCTCGATGTAGACCGCGGTCACTTCGCGGCTGATGGATTTCGCGAAGTCGAGTGCCTCGAGAATACCGCGGTGCACTCCGGAGATGGGCAGGATAACCCGTGGCGGGGGAGGCGGCGCGCCAACGCGCGGCGCTGTGGGCAGGGCCAGCTGCTTGCGTGTCTCTCGGTAATGCTCGCGCACCGTGCGGAACAAGACGACCATCGATGGGATCAGTAGGAGAACAATCCAAGCACCTTCGCGGAACTTGCTCACGGCGACCACGCAAAGCGTGGCAATAGTCGTGGCGGCGCCTAACCCGTTAGCGAGCGCTTTGAGCTGCCACCCCCTGCCGCGCAACCTGATCCAGTGCCGCACCATGCCGGCTTGCGAGAGGCTGAACGCCAGGAATGCGCCCACTGCGAACAGCGGAATGAGCAAGTGGCTGTCGCCGCTGAAGGCGACGATGAGAGCACCCGAAAGCGCGGCCAGAAGCAGCATTCCATTGGAGTACACCAACCGATCGCCAAGTTGCGACAGTGGGCTCGGCAGGAATCCATCCCGTGCGAGGATCGATGCGACACGGGGGAAGTCGGCGAAGCTGGTGTTGGCTGCCACCGCCAAGACAAGTAGCGTTGCTGCCTGGACCACGAAATAGAGCGGACCGCCGCCCAACACACGGCGCGCAAGCGCCGAAAGGATGGTCTCATTGGGTCCGGCTATCACCGCGAAGTGCTGAGTGAGGAAGATACTGCCCAGGAACAGCGCGCCCATGAGGATCGCCATCACGCGCAAGGTCCGGTCGGCATTGCGCGATTCGGGCGGCTTGAAGGCCGGCACGCCATTGCTGATGGCCTCGATGCCGGTTAGCGCCGTGCAGCCGGAGGCGAAAGTATGCATCACGAGGAACAGGCTGAGCGGCAACGCGGCGGGAGGGGCGGCCGCTGCGAGCGATCCTGGAGGGTCAACGAATGCCGCACGCACCAGGCCGACGGCAATCATCCCCAAAAAGGCGACCACGAAGAGGTACACCGGCACCGTCATCAACGCGCCGGATTCGCGTACGCCGCGCAAGTTCGCGACCGTGATGATCACCAGGATCAGGAGCGCCAGTTCCACCCGCCATGGCCACAGGATGGGAAAGGCCGATGCGATTGCCGCCACACCGGCGGTCAGGCTGACCGCGGCGGTCAGCACGTAGTCAATGAGCAAAGCCGCGGCCGCGATTAGGCCCCAGTTCGTCCCCAGGTTCTCGCGGGCGACCGTATACGACCCACCCCCAGACGGGTAGGCATGAATCGTTTGCGAATAGGATAGGGCCAGCACCCCGAGCAGCAGGCCGATGCCCAAGGCAATCGGCCATGCAAACGCCAAACCCGCCGCCCCAGCCACAACCAACCCGAGGTAGATCTCTTGGTTGGCGTAGGCCACCGAAGATAGAGCGTCTGGCGAGAAGGCCGCCAGCGCTCTGAACTTGCTCAAACGTTCCGACGCCAGGCGCCGGGTGGGGATGGGCGGACCGATGAGGAATTCGCGCAGTGATCTCACGCAGCGCTCGTCTCCGCGATGCCTTCGGGGTTCAGCCAACCGATACGCCGAGGCCCACTCCAGGCGGCTGGCTCACATTTGTCGGCGGTGGTTGGCTGGCAGATCAAGGCCCTATGCTACTCCCAACCGGTATATCAGGCGAGGCCGGCCCGCAGACCAGGGCGTCGTTCCGACAGCACGACTCCCGGTGGTCAGCGAGGTGCTCGCCCGCCAAGGGTTGGCGATGCGTGTATGAGAATCTGGACAGCAGGGGAGGGCAGCAAAGCGCCAGTTGCGGCGTACGCCTGTCAGCCGGCGGCGCCCGCGCTGGCGATATGGGGCGGGCAGAATGCGATGGCGGGGATAACGCTGCGCCGATCGAGATAGGCGAGCGGGGGCGCGAGTCTCGTGGACCGCCGGCCCCCTAACCGAGGTCCCACTCCGAGTAGGTGCGGCGCAACCAGTCGCGCAGGCGCGGGAAAATCCACTGCACGCCGCCAGCGCGGTAAAAAGCACGCGCGATTTGCAGGTACATTCGTGTGCGATTGCGGATACCTTCGCTGAGGCCGCGGTGGTACTCGCTCGGAGGATGCCACACGCCGGGCAGGGGCACGCGCTGCACGCGCCAGCCGTATTGCAGGGCGGCGACGGTCAATGCCGTCTCGATGCCGTAGCCTTCGGCGGCAGCCCAGTCGATGCGGTGCAGCAGTTCGCTGCGCAGGCAGCGTTGCCCCGAAAGCCAGGGCGTCAGGCGGTGCGACATGTCGGTGGTCCACTTGCCGCCGATGAAGAGTCCCAGCGTCATCTCGGCTTGGTCGGCCAGGACGGGTTCGACTAGGTCCTCGATGTGTGTGGGACCGAAGCCCTCCAAATCTGCGTCGAGGAGCAGGATCGCGCCGGTTCCGGCAGCCGCGCTCAGCCCGGCGCGGACAGCCGCTCCCTTGCCGCGGTTGCGATCGTTGTGCAGCACGCGCACGCGCGGGTCGCGGGTCGCGGCCGCGCGGGCCTCACCCAGGGTGCCGTCCACCGAGCCATCGTCCACGACGATTATGGTGTCCAGGCGTTCGATGGAACGCAGGCTGGCTAGCACGTTCCCAACCCGGCCCGATTCGTTGTAAGCCGGAATGACGCATGCCACTCGCCGCGCGAGGGGACCACGCGAAGTGTATGCCGCGCCTATCCCAACCTGAACTCTCCGCTTCACATCCAATCCCATTTCGCTCACTCTGTCTCCTGGTCCGTCGAGTCCCGTCTGGGTGCACCATCAGAAAGAGGCGACCATGCGCACTTCGTGGGAGGGGACTCTCGCGGACCTGGTCTGGCGCATTCTCGGGCGCGAATTTGTGATGAACAAGCTCCGCGCGGCCCCAGACCGTCTTCATTCTAATCCATGCGGGCGGTCCATATCCAGTGTGCCTGTCGTCGCCCGAGGCCAGGCGGCCTTGGGTGATGCTTGAAACGATATACGCCCGACATCCTGCCAGGTTTCGGGTGTTTCCAGGCTTCAGTTGCAGCCAATTGACAATAAGAGCTTAAGTCAAGCGTCAACCGTGTAACCTTAGAAAAAGATGTGAGTCTAACGAGCATGGAACCCACGGGTTTCGGCGCGCGAGGGCTTTGCGCTTCCGCCCTCGCGGCGGCGCCCACAGCCGTGAACAAAACGCTGAGGGGAATTACAGCGATGCACCGGAGTGAGACATGAGCCGCCTGAGGGAGAGGCTGCCTTTGACGCCTATCTTGATCGCCCCCGACGCCAGCCGGCGGGGCGGCGAGGCGGGAGGTGCGGTCACTCGCACGCGCCGCGGATCCGTGAGTCGGTCTGCGGATGATTCTCATGCGGAAGTGTGCCCTGGCTGCGGCCTCGGCCGCCTGGAATACGACGCGCTGTTCAACCAGGTGTGCACAGTATGCGGGGCCGTGACCCAGGCGTCGGTTTTCACCTGATAGCCGCGAGCGGCGGCGTGACCGCGCCGGTGCAAAACATGTCTTGTTGTACCGTCGATGAATCGGTGATCGACCGGACTGCTCATCCGTTGACGGATTGGGTATACTCACGGCGTGAGGAGTCAACGGTAGGATCTTCGGAGGCAAGGGCATGAGTTTCGAATTGGGCAGCGGCGCGCCGGCCGAGATGGCTGACGACCGCCGAGTAGTAGACGTGATCGTGCTGGGCTCCGGGCCGGCCGGGTTCTCGGCAGCGCTCTACGCTGCGCGCGCCGATCGCGCACCGCTCGTTCTGACAGGCCAGGAGCTTGGCGGGCAGGCCGGACTGACTCACACCATCGAGAATTACCCGGGCTTCCCGGAAGGCGTGGGCGGCGCGGAACTCGGCCAACTCTTCCAGAAGCAAGCGGAGCGCTTCGGCGCCAAGGTGGAGCTCGACTCGGCAACCGTGCTCGACCTCGGCCAGTGGCCGTTCCACGTCAAGACCTACTCGGCGGAATACGCTGCGCGCACGTTGATCATTGCGACCGGCGCGAGCCCGCGCAAGCTGAACGTGCCCGGCGAGCAGGAACTCACAGGTCGCGGGGTGAGCTATTGCGCCACCTGCGACGGCTGGTTCTTCAAGGGCAAGGAGGTCGTCGTCGTAGGCGGCGGCGACAGCGCACTCGAAGAGGGGCTGTTCCTTACTCGCTATGCCTCCCATGTGACGATCGTCCACCGCCGCGAGGAATTGCGCGCCGGGCGCATCCTGCGCCAGCGCGCGGAACGCAATGAGAAGATCTCCTTCCGGCTGAATACGGTGGTCCAGGCCATCCGCGGCGAGACGGCCGTGACCTCTGTCGTGCTGCGCCATGTGGCCTCCGGCGCAATCGAGGAGAAGCCGACCCAGGGAGTCTTCATCTTCATCGGGCACGATCCGAACACCGAGTTCCTGCGCGGCCAGGTCGACCTCGATGCCAAGGGCTATGTGGTGGCCGATGCGCGCATGCGCACCAGCGTGCCGGGCGTGTTCGTCGCAGGCGAGGCGGCCGATTCCGCATTCCGCCAGGTGGCCACCTCGGTGGGCATGGGCGTGGCGGCCGCGATGACGGCCGAGACGTGGCTGACCGAACGGGAGGCCGAGTTGGCCGAGGCAGGCGCCTGAGAAGCTCCCCGCGAATCAAAAGCCCGCGGTCATTGCCGCGGGCTTTTCTTTTCCCGAAGGGCGATGCGCGTTCAATAGCGTGGCAATTCTGGGTCGGCCTCTACGCTGTAGGCATCCAACCCGCCGCGCAGGTTGGTCACTTGAGTGAACCCGTGCCCGCTGAGGTAGAGGGCGGCGTACAGGCTGCGGATGCCGTGATGGCAATAGACCACCAGGCGTTCGGTCGTGTCGAGCGTTTGCGACCACTGAGCGATATCTTCCAGCGGCCGCAGTTCGGCGCGCGGCAGGCGGCAAATCTCCCACTCATCGGGTTCGCGCACATCGATAAGCCGCACGGGTTGGCTTTCCTCCAGCCACTGCATGAGCTGGCGTGGTCCAATTTCCGCGAAGGCGTCCTCAGCCACCGAGCACCTTGAGGGGTATGGGAGTGAAAACGAGGACGAAGACGATCAGGCCGAGCACCGCCAGGGCCTTGCGCCGTCCGTCGAGCTGGGTAATCTGGTCCAGAGGTTCGGCATGCACGCGACCGAAGACGAGGATCAGGAATAGGAGCAGCAGCCAGCCCCGCCAGACACGGGCCAACAGCCCGAGCAGGATGAGGATGACCGGCAACGCGCGGTTGGCCTTCGACCCGAAGAGGGTATACAGCAGATGACCCCCGTCGAGCTGGCCGGCCGGGATGAGGTTCATGCCGGTCACAAGCAGCCCGGCCCAACCCGCCCACGCGACGGGGTGGAGCATCACGTCCAATCCGCCGAGCGGCAAGGGAGTGCCGAACAGCCAATAGCGAGCCCAATATAGTAGCGGGGGCAGTGCGTAGTGCACGGGTTCCGGCAACATCCGGCCGAACACCAGGAACTTGGCCAGGAGATAGAGCAGCGAGTTGCCTTCCAACATCATCTGCTGGCTGCCCGCGAAGGAAGACGGCAGGGGTTCAATGCGTGACAGGCTCAACCCGTACAGCAAGACAGGAATGGCCACCACCAGCCCGGCCAACGGGCCGGTCACGGCGATATCGACCAGGACCCGTCGGTTGCGCGGAGGCTCCTTCATTGAGATGAAGGCGCCCATCGTGCCAAAGACGCTCAAGGGCAGCGGAATGAAATAGGGCAAGCTCACCGCGGTGCGGTTTCGCCGTGCGGCCAGATAGTGACCGAATTCGTGGACTCCGAGGATGCCGAGCAAGCTGACAGCGAACGGCAAGCCGGCCGGCAAGTTGCGCCCGATGAGCAACAAAGTGTCGAGGAACGAGACCTCACCCGTGCCGCTGAGGGGGCCGGTGTAGCTCATGCTCGCACCGACGAATAAGACCGAGAGCAGGGTGAGCACGAAAAGCACAAGGTTGACCCTGGCGTCTGAGGCACGGGGTTCGTGGACTCCCTGCACCAGCAAGACAACATGGTCCTCCCCCTCCTGGCGGAAGAGCGGTGTGAAGCCGACCGGGCGCAGGGCCGCTGCCAGCTCGTCGTAAGCTTCGACCGAATCCTTGAGCAACCGGCCGCGAAACCGGAGGCGGTAGTTCTGGTTGGGGGATCCCAGCGTGGTGTCGTGGATGGCCAGAACGCGCGCGACGAGTGAGGCAAGGCGTGAGTGCTCGAGATCCTGACTGACCTCAGACAACATACCGAACCTCTAGGCGGGGATGGATGGGGGTCGAACCCACCGCGGCTCGCAAGCGACCCGCCAGCGGTTTTGAAGACCGAGGGGCCCACCGGGGCCCAGCCATCCCCAGAAAAAGGATTGGGTCGCGCACAACCTCGCGCACCCCGAGGGCGGATTTTATCACGCGCTCTTGGCCGGACGGGGCTCACCTTTCGCAATGCGCAGGTTGGCTACCTCCAGCCACTGAGGCTCGTGTAAAGGGACCACCCCGAAGCGCATGCCATTCTCGGGTGAGGCCACGGCGAACTGGTTGTCTATCCAGATCACCAGCCCAAGCGGGCTGCTGGGAGGTTCAGCCGAGACGGCCTGTATTTCTCCGTCCATGAGGAACACCACACGATCTAACCGCCAATCGACGATATACGAATGCCACTGCGAAGGATCGAAGTGCAGGAGAGTTTCCTCCGCATGGTAGAAGCGCCGCATGAGCGCAAACAACCCGCGCCGCAGCGGCGGCAGTTGCATGCCCAGAAAGGCACCCGCCGCGCCGGGCAAAAGCAATGCCGGGTGCAGAGGCCGCGAGCGTAGGGTGGCCGTCTTCCAACCCGCTCCGGAGACATCGTGATGAAGCCGCATGTCGGAAGGTGGCGAGGCGCAGAAGAACCAGGCCAACTGGGGCGCCTGCGGAAAGCGGCGCGCCGCGCCGCGGGCGCCGAACCCAAAGCTGAACGGGTCATTCCAAAAGCCGAAACCGAAAGTACCCGACGGGCAGAGCGTGGAGGTGCGCGCGCTCAGGCTCAGCCTGACCGGAGGCGACCAGGGCAATGCCCGACGCGCCAACGTGCGATAGTCGTCGAGTTGCGCATCGGCATAACGCCTTGAGGCCGAAAGCGAAAGCCGCCATTGCGATGTCCCGTTCGAAGCGATGGATGATTCGGCACGCCCGGTGCCCAATTCGAGCGGCGTGAGGTGAAGCGGCGCGTCGATAGCAGCAGGTCGCGACATTCCATCGAGTATAATGGATTTAATCCGCGGAGGGCGCATGGAAATCACCTGGTACGGGCACTCGTGCTTTCGTCTGACCGAACGGGGCATGGCCTCGGTCGTCACCGATCCATACGACGAAAGCATCGGCTACAGCGCCTTGCGCCTTAAGGCCGATATCGTCACCGTCAGCCACGAGGCGGCCGGTCACGGCGATGTGGACGCGGTCAAAGGCGAGAAACGCGTCATCCGCGGGCCTGGCGAGTTCGAGATCGGCGGCGTGTTCATCACCGGTGTGGCAACCCACCACAACGGCGATGAGGCCGCGGCCAAGCGTAAGCCCACTGCCAAGCGTGACTCCAATACACTCTATTTGTTCGACTTCAACGGTCTGACCATTGCTCACCTGGGCGACCTTGACTACGTTCCCACCCAGCAGCAGATTGAAGACCTGGGCGCAGTCGAGGTGCTCCTCGTGCCGGTGGGTGGGGGCGGAGCGCTCACCGCCTCGCAGGCGGCTGAAGTGATCAGCCTGCTCGAGCCGTCGATCGTTGTGCCGATGCACTACAAAACGCCCGACACGAACGTTAAGCTCGAGTCCTTAGGCAAGTTCCTCAAGGAGATGGGTCTCTCGGCGCCCAAACCGCTCGACTCGCTCAAGCTCGGGCGCGCCGATCTTCCGGAAGAAACGCGCGTAGTGGTCCTCGAGTACAAGCGCGGCTGAGCCCAAGCCGCTGCGGGAGCGGAGCGCAGCGCAGGGCGGCGCGGGAGAGCGATGGCACCCATCAAACTGCTGATGACCTGGGACATTCAACCAGGCAAAGAACAGGAATACTTCGAGTTCATCGTGCGTGAGTTTCTGCCCGGCATGCAAGGGCTGGGCATCGAGCCGACGGATGCCTGGTTCACCGCCTACGGTGACGCTCCGCAAATCATGGTCGGCGGCAGCACCCCGGAAATGGGTTCGATGCAGCAGGTTCTGACCTCGGCCGGTTGGGTGGATCTGCGAGAGAAACTGATGCAATACGTCGACAACTTCGCCTTCAAGCTGGTCAGGGCGCGGGCCGGGTTCCAGCTGTAGCTCCCAGAGAAAAGAACGAGGGCGGCCATTGGCCGCCCTCGTTTTATTTCAGCCCGCGGGAGTCTATTCGGTCTCCGGCTTGCTGGGTGCGCTTTCGACCTTGCCGCCCTCGTCCTTGGCGCCCTCGCCCTTGCCGCCCTCGCTCGCTCCTTCGGCCTTCTTGTCGCGCGACGGACCCTGGCCGGAAGGCGAACGATGATCGGTCGAATACCAGCCGGACCCCTTGAAGATTATCCCGGCCGGTGTGAAGACCTTCTTGAGCGACTTCTTGCCGCACTCCGGGCACTTGACCAGAAGCGCATCGTCGAAGCGTTGTTGACGGTCGAATTGCACGCCGCAAGAGCTGCAGCGGTAGGTGTAGATCGGCATTTCTTTCCTCGTGAATGCCCGCGTTCCTCGCGGGATTATAGCGCCGCGCTCTTTGCCTGTAAAGACCCGGAAGTCGAGCGAATCTGTGCGCCAGCGGGCAGTGTTCCCCCGTTTGCCTGAATGGACCAGGTAAGGCGGTTGACCTCACGAATTGGCTTGGCCGGCGAACGGCGGGCGCCGGCCAAGCCGCGGGTACCACCCGTGGATCAAGAGCACTAGGCCGATCATCGCCAGGCTGGCAAGGAGCAGGAATGGTGGTTGGAGGATGACGCCCGAGGTCAGGCCGGCCACAAGGAAATAGGCATGGAATCCAAGCGGCACTGCCCAGGTGGGTGACGACGCACCGCGCGGCAACTTGGGGCGCTGTGTAAGAACGATCACCAACGCGGCAACCAGCGTCGCAGCAACCAGCGGACCGTGCCAGGCAAAGGGGATGAGGAAGGCGATGAGCGCATTGGTGGCCAGGACCCCTGCCAACCCGATCGCGACGGCCGCGAACGGAGCTAAGATGCGCCCAAGGCGGCCGCGGATCAGCGCAGCCAGACGGTACCCTGCCGAGAACGAAACGATGACCCAGAACCACGCCCAGAAGTTGGCGAATGGCACGCCGAAGTAGTTGAAGCGCAATCCCTGACCCCAATCCCACATACCCAGGCGGATGGCCACCGCATCCATCGCCAAGTCGATATTCAGTGCCAGCAGGCCGTCAAGGATCGGACGAGCCCATTCGGGCAGGCGCGCTGCATTCGAGAAGGTCATCGCGCTGTATGCGATGCAGCCCCAGGCCACGGCCACCATCAGTGGGACATCGAACACCATTACGCCGAACGTCCCATAGTGATAGGCCTGCAACTGGTGGATGGTCGCCACTTCGAGCAGCAGACCGAACACCACGCCGGAAAGCAAGCGCACCACTCCTGACCAACCTTGTTTAGCGGCATGCACAAGGCAGATGAGGAAGAGGGCAAGGACGACCAATTCGTTGACCAGGAAGTACACGTTGGGCATTGGGCGCTGTTCTCCTCAGGCCGTTGACGCCGGCTCGATTCTAACCCGAGGCGATTGCATCCTGGTGCGGCGATGAATGACCGGCCGTCATCGGGGAGGTGCAACGGACGCCCGGGCCCGGTGATGTGCAGGCAGCCCGCCGAACGTCGCGCCGTGCGGCGCCTGTCGTACAATTCTTGCCGCACCCTCGTCGCATTGAGGCGGATACCGCGCGACGCTGTGTGCGTGTGCAAAGGGAGAGGCCTTCGACGTGGATGGGGAATCCGGGGGACATGGCTCGATAGCTTTTGACCGCGCCGCGGATATCTACGACCAGACGCGAGGCTTCCCGCCCGGCGTGGGCGAGAAGGTGGCGGCTGCGCTGCTACCCCATCTGCCTCGCCCGGCGCAGGTGCTGGAGGTGGGGGTCGGGACCGGCCGCATCGCCCGCCTGCTGCTCAATCTCAATGTGCCGGTTGTGGGGATTGACCTCTCGCGACCGATGATGGATCGTCTGCGGGGCGCGCAGCCCGCTGGCGCAGCGGCTGTGCGTCTCGTCCAAGGCGACGCGAGGCGGCTGCCCTTGGCGGCCGGGGCGTTCACGGCGGTTATCGCCGTTCACGTCTTCCATTTGGTCGGAGATGCCGAGCAGGCAATGAACGACGTTCTGCGCGTGATTGCCCCGCGGGGCGTGGTCGCGGTCGGGTGGAACTGGCATCCGCCGGATTCGATCGGCCGGCGCGTGCGCCGTGCCTGGCGCGAGATCGTCGCTCAGCATGGCGCCGACCTGGGCGCCCCAGGGTTGCGCGAGATGGAGGCGCCGGTGACGTTCTTCCGCGGCCGAGCCCGCCGCCATAACGAGATCCAAGCCTGCGAGTGGCACGTCGCGCGAACGCCGCGCCAGGCTCTGGAGGATGTTGAGAAGAAGACCTTCTCGAGTTCGTGGGTGGTCGGTGAGGCGGTGTTCCCCGTCTGCCTGGCCGAGCTGCATGCGTGGGCGGGACGCGAATTGCCCGACCTGGACCGCCCGCGCAATGAGCTACGCAGGTTTATCTGGCACGTCTTCAGCGGGTGGCGCGCCTGAAGGGGCTGCAGTCGACGACCTAGCCCCGCGCCTCATCCGGCGGCCTACCCACGCGAAGATATCGTGCCGGTATTCCTTCCACACGTGGATCAAGCTCGGCAGCGCCGAGATGAAGATCACGACCACGACGATCAGCAGGAAGTAGCGGTCGATCCCCGGAATCGTCTCGCCGAGGAAGTAGCCCGCCAGGGTCACTCCAACGGCCCACAGCATTCCCCCCAGAATGTTGAAGAAAAAGAAGCGCCGATACGGCATTTGCACGGCCCCGGCAACGATCGGCGCGAAAGTCCGGATGAAGGGCATGAATCGCGCGAGCACGATCGTCTTGCCGCCGTGCTTCTCGTAGAAGTCCTTTGCCGCTAGCAGGTTCTTGCGCCGGAAGAGGAGGGAGTTCTCACGGCTGAAGATCGGGGGGCCAGCCTTCTTCCCGAACCAATAGCCCACGTTGTCGCCCAGCACGGCTGCCACGGGGAGCGTCAGCAGGAGGGTCCAGATTTCCAGGTCGCCATGTGATGCGAGCAAACCTGCGGTGAGCAGCAGGCTGTCGCCGGGAAGGAAAAACCCGAAGAACAGGCCGGACTCGGCGAAGATGATCCCGATCAGCCCGAGATACCCGACCGTTTCAATCAGCTTAACCAGGTCGAAGCCCATCCACACTCACTCTCTATCCCGCGCGCCGCTTCAGGAGCTAGGGCGGGCAGATTATACCCGAGCGATTCGACATCCAGCGCGGGCAGAAGCCCAACAAGGAGACGTTCACTCCGTATTACCCGTCCGATCTCTGGAGTGACTTGCGCGGCAAGGTCGCCGCCTGGAGGCACGTGCGCCAGTCGGATTGGCCTCGGGTGCAGTTGACTCTGTGCAGCCTTGAACCTATACTCGATCTAGATCTCCGCATTGCTCCTTCGTTCCCAGCCACCGGTCCAGGTCCTCGGAGGGAGGTCCTGGGCGACGCATTCATCCCCCTGGAAGAGAGGAGAGAGGACGATGGCGGATCGACCCTGGCTCAAGAACTACGACCCTGGCGTTCCACGTACACTCGATCTCCCGAAGGTTCCCCTGTTTCGCTTCCTGGAAGACGCAGCCGCCAAGCACCCAGACGTCCCGTGCACAATCTTTAAAGGCGCCAAGATCACCTACCGCGAGATGGACGGATACACCAATGCCCTCGCGGCGGCGCTGGTGGAGATGGGCGTCAAGCGCGGCCAACCGGTGGCCATGTTCATGCCCAACACCCCGCAATTCGTGATGTGCTTCTACGGCATCCTCAAGGCGGGCGGCGTGGTGGTGGCGACCAACCCGCTCTACACCCCGCGTGAGATCGAGCACCAGATGAAGGACGCGGGTGCCGAGATCATGATCCTGACGAGCAACTTCTACTCGCGGATCAAGGAAGTGCAGCCGGCCACCAAGCTGAAGAAGCTGATCGTCACGAATATCAAGGAAACACTGCCACCGCTACTGCGTGTGCTGTTCACGTTGGCCAAGGAGAAGAAGGAAGGCCATCGCGTTGAATTGGCGGCCGGCGATATGTGGCTGAAGGACCTGTTGGCCAAATACGCCGGTGCGGCCAAGCCCAAGATCGTGATCGGCCCGGATGATTTGTGCATCTTCCAGTACAGCGGCGGCACCACCGGCGTGTCGAAGGCGGCCGTCTCGACCCATATGGCGCTGCTCTCCGACACGCTCGCCATTCGCGCGTGGATGCCCGATTTGCGTGAGGGGCAGGAACTGATGCTGATGGCCATCCCGCTCTTCCATGTCTATGGGATGGTGGCGGGCATGAGCGTGGCGGTTGCCGGCGCCATGCCGATGGTCATGGTCCCCAACCCGCGCGACCTGCACGATCTGCTGGGATCGATTCAGAAGTACCGCCCGACGATTTTCCCGGGTGTGCCGACGCTGTACAACGCCATCAACAACCACCCGGATGTACGCGCGGGCAAGTACAAGATGGACTCGATCCGCGCCTGCGTCTCCGGATCGGCTCCCTTGATGCGCGAGACCAAGGAGACCTTCGAGCGCCTCTCCGGCGGCAAGCTAGTGGAGGGTTATGGCCTGTCGGAGGCCCCCACCGCCACGCACGTCAACCCGTTGAAAGGACGCAATGTCACCGGCTCGATCGGCCTTCCGTTGCCGGGCGTGGATGCGCGCATCGTCAGCCTGGATGACGGGGTGACCGTGCTGCCGGTGGGCGAAGTGGGCGAGCTCTCGATTCGCGGGCCGATGTTGATGAAGGGCTATCACAACATGCCCACCGAAACAGCCAATACGCTGCGCGACGGCTGGCTGTTCACGGGCGACATCGCCCGCATGGATGACGAGGGTTACTTCTACATCGTGGACCGCAAGAAGGAACTGATCAAGGTCGGCGGGTACCAGGTGTGGCCGCGGGAGGTGGAAGAGGTGCTTTCCGGCCATCCCAAGGTGCTCGAGGCGGCGGCGGCTGGCATCCCGGATGCCTATCGTGGAGAAACGGTGAAGGCGTGGGTGGTGTTCAAGCCGGGGCAGAGCGCTAGCGAGGACGAATTGAAGGCGTGGTGCGCCGACAAGCTGGCCAAGTTCAAGATCCCCTCGAGCATCGAATTCCGTTCGGAGCCCCTGCCCAAGACGACCGTGGGCAAGATCCTGCGCCGCGAGTTGGTGCGCGAGCACAAGGAGAAATCGCCGGCCAAATAGCCGGATCGCAGACGAGGGGTGGATGAAAAGAGCGCCGGATCGCATCCGGCGCTCTTTGTTCCCCAGAATCGCATACGTTTGGAAAACGGTTTAGCTGGTTGCGCCGGCCGGCAGGGTGACCACCTTCGGCACGGGCGTGCTGGTGCGCGATGCATGTGGCGAGGGGAAGAGTTTCGAGAACTCCACCTCGTCCAG
>JBGOXY010000008.1:0-23659 GCA_041479415.1 Anaerolineae bacterium | reverse complement strand
GCTACCTGGGGCATGTCCTGATGGAGAATCGGAATGGGCTGGTGGTCGATGCGCGTCTGACCCAGGCGACGGGAACGGCGGAGCGCGAGGCGGCCGAAGAGATGGTGCGGGCGGCCAAGCGGCGACATCGTGGGAAGCTGACAGTGGGCGGGGACAAGGGCTTTGACACCCAGGGCTTTGTGGCGGCGCTGCGCAAGATGGGAGTGACGCCTCATGTGGCCCAAAATGAAAGCCATCGTCGCAGTGCGATTGACGGGCGCACCAGTCGACACAGAGGTTACGAGATTAGTCAATGGAAGCGGAAACTCATTGAGAAGGTCTTTGGCTGGATGAAGACGGTGGGAGTGCTGAGGAAGACCCGCCACCGGGGAACGCCGCGCGTGGGTTGGATGTTCATCTTCTGTATGGCAGCGTTTGACCTGCTGCGCATCAGGAATCTCGAAGCGGCGAGGGCATAATCGCGAGGCGCTCGCAGGACTGAAGATCCAAGGCAGATGAGCTCCCCGACAAGGTTCTCCGGGAGCCCGGACCTGGGCTGCTGACCGCCTCAGGACGAGATCAAGGACCGCCATGCACGTCATCCGTTTGTTCGTCTCAGATTCTTCCGCAGCCTGCTAGAGCGCTCTCCGCCGCACGCCCAAATCCATCGTGACGTCCGGGCCCCCGGGGGCAATGTCCACACAGGCTGGATATAATCATTGCGTGCCCAAGCCTGCCCCCACCCTCTATCTCCTGCACGGCGACGACGAGATCGCGATGCGCGAAACCATCGCACGCCTTTACGAGCAATTGGGCGAACCGTCCATGCGGGACCTGAACACCACTCGTCTCGAAGGACGCGGCCTTTCTCTCGCCGCGCTGCGCGATGCCTGCGGCACGGCGCCCTTCATTGCTCGCCGGCGGATGGTGATCGTGGAGGGATACTTCACCTGGCTGCTCTCGCGCACGCGTGAGGCCGACGATTCGTCTGAGAACGAGATGTCGGCCGCGCCAGGGCGTGCGCGCGCGCTGGAGGACCTGACGCCCATACTGGAAGAGGTGCCGCCTTCCACGGCCTTGGTCTTCATTGAAAGGCGGACACTGCCCGGCCGGCACGCCATGCTGGCGTGGTGTGCGACCCAAGGCGAACGCGCGTGGGTTAGGCACTTTGAGGCGCCACGCCCATCGGATCTACCCGCCTGGATCCTGCGGCGGGCAGAGCATCATGGCGGGCGCATCGAGCGCGAGGCGGCCCAGCAGTTGGCGCTGGCTGTGGGAGAGGATTTATCGCGACTGGACGAAGAAGTCGCCAAGCTCTTGACGTATGTGGACCGCGCACGCCCGGTGAACGCCGAGGATGTCCGCCGCCTCACGCCCGAGTCAGCCGAGACGGATGTTTTTGCTATGGTGGACGCGATCGGCCAGCGCGACGGGCCAAAGGCCACGCGTCTTCTGCACAAGATGCTCGGCGAACAGGACGCCGGCTACATCATGGGCATGGTGGTACGCCAACTACGCCTGCTGCTTCTGGCGCGCGAAGCACTTGACACGGGCCCGCGAACGATCCGCCTGGGCGAGGCGCTGCGCGCCATCCCTTTGCGCGAGACCGAGCGAGTCCCGGATTTTGTGGCCGAGAAGCTCGAGGCCCAGGCCCGCCGCTTCAACCTTGCCGCACTGGATCAGTGGTATGGCCAGTTGCGCGATTTGGACGAAGACATCAAGACCGGAAAAATCGCGGCCGGCGTGGGCCTGGAGGCCATGCTCGCTGCCTGGTGCACCCGTTAAGGCGCAGACGCGCGACCTCGCACGCGGAATCAAACGGCGGGCCAAATCTGGCCCGCCGTCGTATGTACTGCGTGCCCCGCTCACGTGGCAGGCTGGGCCGCCACTTCGACGGGTTGTTCTTCACGGTGGTTGAATTGAATACCCTGACCCTCGGCGTAGTCGACCACCACGGTGTCGCCGGTCTTGAACTTTCCCTCCAGGATCATCACCGAAAGCGGCGATTCGACGTGCTTCTGGAGCGCGCGGCGCAGTGGGCGTGCGCCGAAAGCCGGGTCGAAGCCCTCGCGCGCCAACCATTTACGCGCCGCCTCGGTCAGTTCCACGGCAATGCCCTGCTCGGAGAGCCGGCTGCGGATTTCCTGCATCTGCAGATCGACGATGCGCTCCATGTCCTCAATCTTGAGCGGCGAGAAGATGATGATCTCGTCGATGCGATTGAGGAATTCTGGACGGAATGTTGATTTGAGCGCCTGTTCGATCTTCTCGTGGCTGCCGTCGCTCTCGCCATTCTCGCCGCGACGCAAGAAGCCGAGCGAACCCGACCGTTTGACGAATTCTGTGCCCAGGTTGCTGGTCATGATGAGCACCGTGTTGCGGAAGTCGACGGCCCGCCCCTGGCCGTCGGTCATGCGCCCATCCTCGAGAATCTGCAAGAGGGCATTCCACACATCGGGGTGGGCCTTCTCGATTTCGTCGAAGAGCACTACGCGGTACGGGCGCCGGCGAACGGCCTCGGTGAGCTGGCCGCCCTCCTCGTAGCCCACGTATCCGGGCGGGGCGCCGAACATGCGGCTGGCCGTGTGCTGCTCGCGGTACTCCGACATGTCGATGCGCACCAGCGCATCTTCGTCGTCGAAGAGGAAGGCGGCCAAGGCTTTGGCTAATTCGGTCTTGCCCACGCCCGAGGAGCCAAGGAAGATGAACGAGCCGATCGGCCGGCGCGGATCCTTAAGGCCGGATCGCGAGCGGCGGATGGCGTCGGAGAGGGCGTGGATGGCCTCGTCCTGGCCGACAATGCGCTCGTGCAGCCGGTCCTCCATGTGCAGGAGTTTCTCCGATTCGGTTTCCATCATTTGGGTGACGGGGATACCGGTCCACTGGGCAACGACATCGGCGATATCGTTTTCATCCACGACATCGTCCAGGCGGTGTTCATCTTCCCATTGCTCGCGCTTGCTGTTGAACTCGGTCTCCAAGCGCAGTCGTTCTGCCTTCTTCTGCGCCGCGTGTTCGTAGTCGCGGGTCAGGCCGGCCTGCTCTTCTTCAGCTTGCACGCGGGTAATCTCAGCCTTGAGCGTCTTCAAGTCTGGCGGCAAGGAGTACAGCGCCAGGCGCAGCTTGGCGGCCGCCTCGTCGATCAGATCGATGGCTTTGTCGGGCAGGCTGCGATCGGTCACGTAGCGGTTAGAAAGGCGCGCGGCCGCGACCAGGGCCGCCTCCGAGAAGCGTACCTTGTGGTGAGCCTCGTAGCGGTCGCGCAGGCCGCGCAGCATCTCGATCGTCTCTTCGACGTTCGGCTCATCGACGTACACCGGGGCAAAGCGCCGTTCGAGGGCGGCGTCCTTCTCGATGTGCTTATGGTATTCATCGAGGGTGGTGGCGCCTACGCACTGCAACTCGCCGCGCGAGAGCGCCGGCTTGAGCATGTTGGAGGCATCCATCGCGCCCTGCGCCGCGCCTGCCCCCACCACCGTGTGCAGTTCATCGATGAACAGAATGATCTCGCCGCTGGCGCGTTGGATTTCTTCGATGGCGGCCTTCAGCCGTTCCTCGAATTCGCCGCGGAACCGCGAGCCGGCGATCATCGCCCCCAGGTCGAGCGACACCACGCGCTTGCCCATCAGGATCTCGGGCACGTCGTTGGCGGCGATCTTCTGCGCCAGGCCCTCCACGATGGCCGTCTTGCCCACACCCGCCTCGCCGATGAGCACTGGGTTGTTCTTGGTGCGGCGGGAAAGGATCTGGAGGACGCGCAGGATTTCCTTGTCGCGGCCGATGACCGGATCGAGCTTGCCCTCTTTGGCGGCCTGAGTCAAGTCGCGCGAGTACTTCTCAAGCGTACGGTAGCGGCTCTCGGCCTGCGGGTCGGTGACGCGCTGGCCGCCGCGAATGTCCTTGACCGTGTCCAGCACGCGCTCCTTGCTGATGCCGGCTTCGCTCAGGGCGCGCGCGGCGGGCGTGTTGTGTTCGGACACGATCGCCAGGAATATGTGCTCGGTCGAAATATACTCGTCGTGCAGACGGTTGGCTTCTTCATTCGCCAGATCGATGATGCGTTTGACGCGCGGGGTGATGAAGATCTGCCCGGTGCCTCCGCCATAGATGCTGGCCTTGGGGCTGGCGCGCAAAATGCCGTCGATGCGCTGCGCCAGCTGGTCCGCGTTGACTGTCAAGCGCTCGAGGATCTGCGGGATGACGCCCTCCGGTTGCTCAAGCAGCGCCAGCAGGAGGTGTTCGGTGTCGATCTGATTGTGACCGTAGCGCTGGATGATTTCCGCCGATCGCTGGGCGGCATCCTGAGCGCGCTCGGTAAAGCGGTCGAAACGCATCATGCGCGGGTCTCCTCAGAACCTTGGGCGGCGCGCCCTGTGGACGCGGGCCGGGTTCATGTGAACGATTATATTACGTGTCTTCCATAAGAATTGTGTTTGTGGCCCACGATAGGTAAAAGCCGGCCCTGCGGGGCCGGCTTCTTGTGCCAACGCTTGCGCGTGCTTTAGGCGCGCAATGCGCCCGGCAGGCGGCTAGCCCGTGTTGGGGGTAGGTGCAACCTCGGGGCCAGAGGCCGCGGCCGGGTTTTGGGCGCGTAGGCGGCGGTAGGTCAGCGTCCAGGCCGCCTGGATGTAGGCCAGCAGGATCCCCTGCGCCAGGATCAGCACCGGCAGATAGACTGCCAGGCACACGCCGGCGGTCACCAGACCCGTCGCGAGAACGCCGCGGGATCCGGCCAGTTCGCCGAAGACGATCCCCAGCCCGGCCGGCAACGCCACCAGGATGACCGGCAATGCGATGAGCAAGCTGGCCAGCCACCCGCCGATGCCCAGGATGAGCGTCATGACCACGACCGGACCAACGTTAGCGCGCGCCGTCTCCCAGCCGCGGCGCAGCCCGTCCATGATCCCTAAATCGTCGGAGACCAACGCGACGTTGGCAAGCTGCAAGACGACCGCCACAACCCACGCCAGAATGAAGATCACGCACACGATGGGGAGCAAGCACAAGAGTGCGGCGCCCAGAGTGCCGATCGCGAGGAAGATGATGGGGACCAGAACGATCAGCAAGGCCAGCCCGATCGCCAAGCCCACCAGTAGGTTGAGCCCGAACACTCTCCAGAAGTAGTGCGTGCTGGCCGAGAAGAGCTCGCTGAAGCCGAGGCGCTCCGCGCCCTCATCGGCCATGCGAGAACCGCGGATGAGTGCAATGCGGCCCGTGAACCCGAGAAAGATGCACAGCGCGAACAGCGCCAGGATCCCCAGGCCGATGAGCACAAAGACCCACCATGGGGTCTGGGCGATTTTCTGACCGAATTCATTGACGTAGTGCTGCATTGCCGGCGGAAGGTCGCCGCCGGAGACTTCGTAGCCGGTGTTGCTGCCGCCGCCGCTGCTGCCCCCACCGTTTCCGCCGACACACCCGGCGAGAATTCCGAAAATCCACAAGATCTTGTGCTTCCACACGGTCTTCCACGAACGCGAAAGGACTTCACCGTATTCCATCGATCCTCCTGGTGGATGTACCGGCCGCGGGTGCTATTCCCATTCAATCGTCGCCGGGGGCTTGCTGGTGATATCGTACACCACTCGGTTGACGCCGGCGACCTCGTTGACGATGCGCTCAGACACGCGCTCGAGCACGGCGGCCGGCAGGCGCGCCCAATCCGCGGTCATGAAGTCCTCGGTGGTCACGGCGCGCAGTGCCAGCACTTCCTGATACGTGCGGCCGTCGCCCATCACACCCACCGAGCGCACCGGCAGCAGCACCGCAAAGGCCTGGGCCGTCTCTTGGTGCAGCAGGCCGGCTCGCTCGAGTTCTGTGGTGAAGATCGCATCCGCCAGACGCAGCCGCTCGACACGCTCCCAGGTGACCTCGCCCAGACAGCGCACAGCTAGCCCGGGGCCAGGGAAAGGCTGGCGCCACACCAGGCTCTCAGGCAAGCCGAGCTGCAGGCCCACCCGGCGCACCTCATCCTTAAAGAGATAGCGCAGCGGCTCGACGATTTCGAAGCGCATGTCGCTTGGAAGCCCGCCCACGTTATGGTGAGTCTTGATGCGCGCCGCGCTTTGTCGCTCCGGCGCACGCGACTCAATCACATCCGGGTAGATGGTGCCCTGCACCAGAAAGCGCGCCTGGCGCGCCACGCGTAGCGCTTCGCGCTCGAACACACGGATGAACTTTTCGCCGACGATGGCCCGCTTGCGCTCCGGGTCGGTCACTCCGGCCAGCGCCTCGAGAAACTCCTCGGCCGCGTTGACCGCCACCAGCCGGGCGCCAAGTGCCGTCTGCAGCGTCTCCACCACCTGCTTCGGCTCGCCCAGCCGCAGCAGGCCGGTATCCACAAAGAGGCAGGTGAGTTGCTCGCCCACCGCCCTCTGCGCCAGCGCCGCCGCCACGAGCGAATCCACGCCGCCGCTCACAGCGGCAAGCAGCGGTGCCGCGCCCACCTGGGCTTGAATGCGGGCGATGCTGGTCTGCACCACCGACTCGGGAGTCCATTCGGCGCGCACGTTGCAGGCCGCGAGGAACGCGTTCAGAATTTCGCGGCCGTGTTCGGTGTGATTGACTTCCGGATGGAACTGCAGTGCGTAGCGGTGCTGAGCGGGGTCTTCCATTGCGGCGATCGGACAGCTGGGGCTGGAAGCCGTCTGGCGGAAGCCGGCCGGCATGCTTTCCACCTGATCGCCGTGACTCATCCAGACTTCGAAGACGGCGGGCAACGCCTCGCCCAGCAGGGTCGAGCCGGCCTGGCGCGTGAGCGCGGTTCGCCCGTACTCCCGGCGCGCGGAGGCCCGCACCCGGCCGCCCAACTGTTGCGCGAGGAGTTGCATGCCATAGCAGATGCCGAGCACCGGCCGGCGGCTTTCGATGACGTACACCGGCAGGAGCGGCGCGCCCGGATCGTAGACCGAGTTCGGACCGCCGGAGAGAATGAACGCTTTGGGATCGAGCGCCAGGACCTCGGCCGCGGGCGTGCTGTGGGGGAGCAATTCGCAGTACACGCCCGCTTCACGCACCCGGCGCGTGATGAGCTGTGAGTACTGCGATCCGAAGTCGAGAACGACGACGGTGTCCACCCGCGTGCGTGACCCTCAATCGGCGAAGAGGATACGACCTTCACTCATGTCGGATATGCGTGCAAGCGACTCGATGGGCACCCCAAGCGGTTTAAGGAACTCGCGTCCGCCCTCGAAGATCTTCTCGATCACTGCACCGATCCCAACCACGGTGGCGCCGGCGGCTTGCGCCAGCTGGGCCAGCCCGGCAATGGTTTGCCCGGTGGCCAGAAAATCGTCGATGATGAGCACGCGCTCATCTTTCGAGAGGTACTCTGGAGAAACAATGAGTTCCACCATGCGGCCCTTGGTGTGCGATGGCGCCAGGGTCAGAAACACCTGATTGGGCATGGTGATGGGTTTGGTCTTGCGCGCATAGACGATCGGGATGCCGAGATGCAGGGCGGTGGTGAGGGCCGGGGCGATACCGGAGATTTCGGCGGTAAGCACTTTGGTCGCGCGCAGGTTGCCGAAGCGCCCAGCCAGCTCGCGCCCGCAGGCGTCGATGAGCACCGGATCCACCTGATGATTGATGAAGCCGTCTACCTTGAGGATGCCGTTACCCAGGTTGCGGCCGTCGGTGAGGATGCGCATCTTGAGGGCGTCCATGACTTATCCTCCTGGCGCGGACGACGCGGTGTTTAGATGTATTGGGGAGATGTTGAACCGGGGGTACATGGCGAGAGTATAGCACAGGCATGCAAGGCTTCTTCGCGGGTGACTGGCACCCACGGACCATCATCGCGCCGCATTAGAGGCAAGAGGATACGGCGATTGGGACCGCGGCATTCCGCCGCTGAGCGAAGCGTTTGCCGAGGCAAGCATCTTCGCCGAGGTGAACCGCATGAGGAGAATGACAACGTCCGGCCGTTCGGGCCGGACGTCTTGCTGTGTGCCGCGCGTGTCGCGCGGCGGGTGGCGGCTGCGGCTCGCCGGATGGGCAGTGCCCCAGGAGGGAATTGAACCCCCAACCTTGGCCTTAGGAGTGCCCTGCTCTATCCTTTTGAGCTACTGGGGCCAACGTCGCGATTATACACTGCCGGTCTCGATGGCCGCACGCACCTTGGCCGCCAAATCGCCGAAGCCGCGGGTGTGTGTCATCTCTAGGGTGCGCGGGCGCGGCAGAGCTACGGGAAGCTCAAGCTTTAGCCGGCCTGGACGGGAGCTGAGCACCAGCACCCGGTCGGCGAGCAGGATCGCCTCGGAAATCGAATGCGTCACCATGACCACGGTCTTGCGCCGCGCCTGCCAGATGCGCAGCAGTTCCTGCGACATGCGCTCGCGGGTGAGGGCATCCAGCGAGGCGAACGGCTCGTCCAAGAGGAGCACTTGCGGGTCGTGAGCCAGGGCGCGCGCCAGCGCCACCCGCTGAGCCATGCCGCCCGAGAGATCGCGCGGAAAGCTGCGCTCGAAGCCTACCAGGCCCACCAGTTCGAGAATCGCCTGCGCGCGGCGCTGGGCCTCCGCGGCGGGAACGCCATCCAACTCGAGCGGCAGTGTGACATTGGCCATGGTACTGCGCCATGGCAGCAGATTCAGACGCTGGAAGACAAAGCCGATATCGCGCCGCGGCGCGGCCAGCGTCTCACCCTCGAAGACCACTCGTCCGCTCGTGGGCCGCAACAGGCCGCCCAAGAGGCGCAACAGCGTGCTCTTGCCGCAGCCGGACGGCCCCACGATACTCACGAACTCCTGCGGGCGGACTTCGAACGATACCTCTTCGAGCGCACGCAGCGGCCGTTCACGGTCGGGGAAGTCGGCCGTGACCTGCTCGACGATGAGCAGCGGGGCGGCCAACGGCCGGGCCGAGACGCGCCGCGCCCGCTCAGGGGATGAAGGCATTGCTGAACGCCTCGCTCACATCCAGTGGCTGGGTCAGTTGGCCCATGCTGCGCAGGGTGGCATCGGTGTTGCGCCAGGCTTCTTGGTCGCTCCAACCCAGGCGTGGCGCCTGCCATAGCACGATCGACCGGCGCAGGATTTCCATTTGTATCTCACGCGCGGCCGGGTCGAGGCCGCTCAGCCCCTCCACGAACTGCGTGCTCACACGGAAAGCCTGCTCAGGGTCGGCGGCCGCATCCCGCATGCCATCCAATGTAGCGGTCACCATCGCGTGCACAAGTTCCGGCTGTTCGCGCAGCGTGGTCTCATTGGTGATGAGCCCGTTGGCCGCCAGGTGTGCGTAGTCGGCGACATTGAGCACGTCGATGGGCACGCCGCTGGCGTGCAGCTTGATCGGCTCATTGGAGGTGTAGCCCACTACGGCCTCGGTCTGATCGGCTGTCAGCGCGGCAATCTGGTTGAAGCCGATCACCTCCAACTGCACCTGGTTCTCGTTCAAGCCGGCCGAGTTGAGCAGCGCGGTCAGGCCCACGTAGGATGCGCCGCACAAGCACGGGATGCCAATCGAGCGTCCGGCCAGATCGGCCGGCGTGCGGATGCCCGCTTGCGCCTTGGCGATCACCGCCACTGGATATTGCTGATACCAGGCCATAACGTAAACCACGGGCAGACCTTGCGCGCGCGCCAGCAGCACCTGCTCACCGGAGGCGACGGCAAAGGGCAACGTTCCCGCACCGACCAGGGCCACGCCGTCATTCTCGAACTTGTAGTCGAACTCGACCTCCAGCCCGGCCTGCGCGTAGTGGCCGCGCGCCACCGCCATGTAGAGCGGCGCGAATTGGATATCCGGGATGTAGCCCACCGGCAAACGAATATGGGTGAGGCTGGGTGCAGCGGAGGGCGGCGCGGTTGCCGAGGGCACCGCCGCGGGCGAAGCGCACGCGCTGAGCAAAAGCGTTAGCACGAGGGCATACTGGGAGAGACGTGAGACCATGCCAACCATCCTTCGGGTAAGGCTGCCTTGCGGCCCGGCGATCAGGCGCGCCAGGTCAGCGAGGATCGTTCGGCCCAGGCCACCGCGCCGTACAGTGCGAGGGCCATGATGATGAGTGAGAAGATGCCGACGAAGACGAGCGCCGTATCGTATTGCTGGCGCCCCAGGTTGATGAGAAAGCCCAGGCCGCGATCGGAGCCGACGAATTCGCCGACCACTGCGCCGATGACCGAGAGCGTCGCCCCGACCTTCAGTCCACCGAGCAAGACCGGCAGCGCGGCCGGCACCTCCAGGTAGCGGAACGTCTGCCAGCGCGAGGCTTTGAGCGAACGCATCAGCTCGCGCAGGTTGGCTTCCACCGAGCGCAAGCCGACCACGGTGTTGACCAGCACCGGGAAGAAGACGATCAGCGCCGAGATGAGGACTTTCGAGAGCATGCCTGGGCCAAGCCAGATGATGAGCAGCGGGGCAATGGCCACCGAGGGGATGGCCTGCGAGGCGACGATGTACGGCACCAGGAATCGTTCGGCCGCCTCCGACTTGGCCAAGGGGTAGCCAAAGAGAAAGGCGAAGAAGGCACCGAGCCCGAGGCCGAGCAGCACCTCGTAAAGGGTAACCCACGTGTGACGCAGGAGCGAACCGTCGGCAAAGGCACGCAGCGCACGTAACCAGACCAATTGCGGTGACGGCAAGATGAAAGCCGGCAGCCGGCTGAGGCGGGCCACCGCTTCCCAGGCCAGCCAGGCCACGCTCAACACAAGCAGCGGCATCAGCAGGCGCAGCGCAGTTGGGCCGGCCTCGCGCGTGGCGGGTGGCTGGATTCCATCTGAGCGGGCGATCCTCTTCATAAACAACGAACTCCCGAAGGCGGACCTTCGGGAGCATGAGGACAGTGTGCATCGCAGCGGGCAGCGTGGGCTGCCGCGCCTGCACTCAGGCACTCGCCGGACGGTGGGCCAACAAAAACCCCGAAACCTTATGAGGCTTCGGGGAAAGCAGGCGCGGCCCGCCGCGACGGCGGAGGCTCTGGCTTCCTGTCTTCCTTCCCGACTATACGGTCGGCCCCGGCTTTGCACCGGATCCTGCCCGTGGGCCATGCATTGCGACCCGTGGGCTCGCGGGCTCGTTGAGCCTGCGCATTGCAGTGCTCAACCCACCGCCGATCGGGAATTGGGTCCATCGAGCGCGACCCTCACCCTGCCCCGAAGGATGCCATATTCTATTGACTTCATTATATATCATACCTGGCCATCGGTTCAAGCACGCCCGGGCCGGGCATGCGCGCCGTGAGTGGCAGCCCAAAGCCGCGCGAGATACATGACGCCGGTGGAGTTCCGGCCAAGCCGCGCGCGCGATGGCGGCCTGGGTGCACGAACGGAGATACAATCCGCGCGATGGGCGGGAAGCAGGGGCGAGGGCAGGCAAGCCCAGCCGCGAGCCGCTGTATCCGATCGTAAGGAGGGCGAACATGCCTGAAGCGAATAAGCGCAGTTCGCGGCCCACCAGCCGTGTGGTTAATCCGCGCAGCCTGAAAGTCGCCGGGTTGATCATCCTGGTGCAGGCCCTGCTCAAGGTGGCGGTAGGTATCTACAACATCGTCACCAGCGGGCGCGCACTCGGCGGGCTGGATCCGCTCGGCGGATTGCCGATACCGGCGCTCACGCGCGTCTTCGTCCTCGGTGCCATCAACATCCTGATCGGGCTGGTCTTCTTCTGGGTGGCCGTGGGCACGCTGCGCCGCCGACCGCGGTCGTGGGTGCTGGGCATGAGCGCGCAGAGCGTGGCGCTGGTGGTGAGCTTGGTGAGCTACCTGCGTGGCCGCCCCGACTACTCGACGATGGTGCTGGGCGCAGCGGCGGTGTTCTACCTCAACCTGCGGGAGGTACGCCAGGCTTTGATGCCCGCGGAAGTGCCGACGCTGGAGATTGCTGAGGTGGAGGCCGCATGAACGCTGCCGAGAAGCTTGCCTTGCTGCACCGATACGAACCCATCCTGCGCTTCACGCGCGGCGAGTCGTTTTATCCGTGCGCGGTCGAAACCTATGTGGCCGAATGCGGGCTCTACGTCCAAGTGCCGCGCCGGCCGGTGGAGCGCCTGGTGACGGAGGGCAAACTCACCCTGGCCCATCTGGGCGAGGGCCGCGACCGCGGCCCGCAGGCCATCTACTTCCTCAAGTTCATCGATCCCCTGAACCTGGCGGAGATGGCGCGCTACCGCTTGCAGCGCGGCATCGAAGACCTGCGCGAGCGGGCGCGGCGCTTCTCGGTAGGGCGGGCCAGGCTCGCGCGGGTGGGCTACAGCTCGCGCATATTGGATGCGATCTACAGTCTGACCCTGCTGCTGCGCGGGCGCGTCCCTGGCGATACTGCCGCGGCCGCGGCGCTGACCTACGCGCGCATGCAGCGCACCCAGGAGTGTTACACCTACTACGGGCGGGTCGTCCAGGAAGCCGGCTGGACCATTCTGCAATACTGGTTCTTCTATCCGTACAACAACTGGCGCTCCGGCTTCCACGGGGTGAACGATCACGAAGCCGATTGGGAAATGGTCAACGTGTACCTGGCGGCGGACCGCAGCGGCGGGCTCGCGCCACGCTGGGTGTCCTGCGCCTCACACGACTTCTCGGGCGACGACCTGCGTCGGCGCTGGGATGATGCCGAGCTCGAAAAGGTTGACGGCCACCCCCTGATCTACGTCGGGGCCGGCTCGCACGCCTCGTACTTCATGGCGGGAGAGTACCTGACGGAGATCGAGCTGCCTTTCATGGCGCCGCTGGTGCGGGTGCAGGAGTTGTTGCAGCGCTTCATCGCGCCGCCCAGCCCGGGCCCCACCGAGAGCGCTGAGGCGGAACCCTCGGCGGTGCTCAACTTGCTGCGCATTCCGTTTGTGGAATACGCCCGCGGCGACGGCGCGGCGCTTGGCCCGGGGCAGGAGAAAGCGTGGCAGCCCGTGCTCATCGATCCGCCGCCGGCTTGGGTGGAGCGCTACCGCGGGCTGTGGGGGCTGTTCGTGCACGACTTGGTCGCCGGCGAGGATGCACCCTCCGGCCCGATGTACAACCGTGACGGCAGCGTGCGCCGCGCCTGGGCGGACCCCCTCGGCTGGGCGGGGCTCGACAAGGTCCTGCCGCCGGGGCGTGTGGCACCGGCCTTGCGCGATGAAATCCGCGCCTCGGCCGAAGCGTACCGGCGGATGGCGCGCCAGATTGTGACCAAGCGCCGCGCGCTGCAACGCCTTGGGCTGCGCCTGTCGGCCATCGAGCCGCGATCCTTTTTGTCGAAAGAGCGGGAGGCATTGCGCAAGGAGGCGCGCGTGCGATCGCGCGAACTGGCGCAGCTGCAGACTGGCCTCACGCGCCAACGCGACACGGGCGAGGCGCTGCGCGCGCTGGCCTTACGCGTGCGGCAGGGCGAGCTGGGTTCGCCGCGCGCCCACCTCGGGCGCACTCACCGGCCGATGCCCCCCCTGCCGCGCTCGGTGAGCCTGCTGGCCGATGCCTGGTCATCGATTTCGATTTCGTTCATGCTGCTGGGTCTGGCCGTGCTGATCCTGGCGCATGCCAGCTTCTGGGCGCTGTGGTTGGTGGCGCTTGTGGTCGCGCTGGGGTTGGTGGAGGCCGGTCTGCGGCGCCAGTTCCGGGGCTATATCGGAACCTTGGCGATGGGGCTGGCGATTGTGACCACGCTCATTCTGCTCGGCCGCTTCTACGCGCAGGTGATCGCCGCCGTGGCCATTGCCGCGGCGGTATATCTCATGTGGGACAACATCCGCGAGTTGGCGTCGTAGCGAGGCGCGCGCAGGCTCAGAAGCCGGTGGCTCCGCCGGGCACCGGCTGCCAATCGGGCTGGCGGTCGCGGCTGGGCGAAGCGGTGATGTTTCGCTGGCCGGCCCCGGTCACGGTCATCACGTACAACTCCTCGTTGCCGTCGCGCAAGCTGCTGAAGACGATCATCCGCCCGTCGGGCGACCAGGCCGGGTCGATATTGCCCGACAGGCTGGTCAGCGGGTTGTCGCACGGCTTCTTCAAGTCGAGGTCGGTGGACGAGACGCAAATCTCCCGTCCGCCGTCGACCAGGCGCACGTAGGCCATCTGGTCTCCGCGCGGCGAGAGGGCCGGCACCGACTCACTGTAATCCCCTGCGAACATCGTCGCGACCAGCGGTTCCATATCGGGCGTGGCCGGGTCCCAGCGCCAGATGCGCACTGGGCCGTTGGGCTTGCGCACCAGGTACAGGTAGCGCCCGTCGCTCGACCAGGCCGGGTCCCATTCCTCCGGCTGGTTGTGGTGCAGCTTGCTGATGTTGATGAGCCCCGAGCCGTCGGGGCGGACGAAGTAGATCTGAACGGCGCCGCCGGTGCGGTCGGAGACGTAGGCGATGCGATCGCCGCGCGGGTTCCAGGACGGGTAATAATCGTCGGCCGGGTTGTTGCTGAGGTTTTGGATGTCGCTGCCATCGGCATTCATGATGAAGATGTCGCGCTTCTTCGCGTCGGCGCTCTCGGCCTCGTAGACGATGCGCTGGCCGTCGGGCGACCAATGCGGGTGGCCCTTGTTGCCGGAGTCGAACGTGAGCTGGCGCGTGCTGCCATCGGCGAGGTCGAGCACAAACAACTGATAGACGCCGTCGCCCGAGCGCGTGCTGGCAAAGACGATCAGCGAACTGCCGCCGAGCGGCGTGGGCAAGGCGGTCGGCGCCGCGGTTTCGGTCGGCGCGAGAGTGGGCGCGGGAGTGGCCGTAGGGATCGGCGCCACAACCGGCAGCGCGGTGGGCGAGGCTTGCGGCAGCGGGCTGGGACTGTCGAGGGCGGTCGGCACGACCACCACCGGTGTGAGCGGAAGGTCGGGCAGCGGTGGGTTGAGCAGGTAGAGCAGCGCCACGACCGCGATCCCGGTCAGGACGGTGAGGCTCAGGAGCACCGCGATCACCCACGGGAAGCGGCGCGCGGGTTTTGAAGGAACAGCCGCGGTGGCGGCCACGGATAAAGGCGAAGCGATCGGCTTGCGGACGGTGGCGTTCGGCGACGCGGCGGCCGGACGCGGGGGGGGCGGCGGCAGGCCGCGGCCGAGCAAGCCCTCGTAGAATTCGGCGGTGGAGGGGTAACGGTCTTCCGGGTTGAGTTGCAGGGCGCGCGTCAGGGCGGCTTCGACGGCCGGGCTGACCTTGGGGTTGATCTCGCTGGCCGGACGAAAATTCGATTGGCCGAGGGTGCGTTCAAGGCTGTCGGGCGGAATGGTGCCGGTGAGCAAGGTGTAGAGCGTAGCGGCCAACGAATACTGGTCGCTGCGCGAGTCGGTCGGCCGGCTGCCATATTGTTCGGGCGGCGCGAAGCCCGGGGTCAGGCTGCGCGCGCCGGTCGAGGTCCCGCCGCCCACATCCGCCACCTTGGCGATGCCGAAATCCACCAGGATCGGGTGTCCGTCGGGCGTCAGCTTGATGTTGGCCGGCTTGATGTCGCGATGGATGACGACCGGCTGGCGCGAATGCAGGTAAGAGAGGGCATTGCAGATTTCCTTGGCCCAGGCCAGGACCTGCGGCTCGGCCAGCGGGCTCTCGCGCTCGAGGCGTGTCTTGAGATCCTCCCCGGCCACGTAATCCATGACCAGGTATTGGCGTGAGCCGATGACGAAGTGGTCGGTGACGCGCGGGAGGTTTCCATGGCGCAGCGAGGCCAGGAGCACCGCCTCGCGCTTGAACTGGCGGATGGCTTCAGCCGCCGAGTTCAGGTTCTCTTTGATGGCGACCGGCGTGGAGAGGACAAGATCGTAGGCGCGGTACACCGCGCCCATGCCGCCCCGGCCCAGCAGTCCCTCGATCCGATACCGGTTTTGGAGGAGTTCCCCTACCGAGAGCGTCATGGGCGCGATTTTAGCGTCAAAGCGGCGGAAGGACAAACGGTGCGGTGGACGACTAGCCGGCCTCCACGCGTTCGATATCGGGGAAGAACTGGCGCACGGTGCCTTCCACCCAGCCGTGCAGTGTGGCTGGAGAGAGCGGGCAGCCCAGGCACGCCCCGCCCATCTTGACCTTGAGCACGCGCCCGTCGAAGGAGACGAGCCGGACCGAGCCGCCATGGTAGTGCTCGATGTAAGCACTGAGCGACTCGAGCAGCGCTTTCATGCGCTGCTGAGGCGTGGCATCGGGCGGCACGGCGGGCGTGGGTTGGGCCATTGGGCCTCCTTAAGAGCGCGGCTCTTGCTGCATCCCCTGATGCAGCATGGCCAGCACTTGCGCATGCGTGGCCTGCAGCCGTTCGGCGATTACCTCTGCCAGGCGCTCGAGGATCAGCACGCCGGTTTCCGGATCGACCTGGCACAGGTGGCGCAAGGCTGCGCCCGAGATGACCAGCGTCTCGCTCGGCTCCTGACAGATGGCCCCTGAAGTATAACGCCCGCGGCCGAGGGCGGCCGACCAGCCAAACACGCCGCCCGCCTCGAGCACAGTGACGGTGATCGGTTCACCGTCGTCGGGCTTGAAGCGGATGGTCACTTTGCCGCGCAAGAGGAGGTAGAGATGGGTGGCCGGCTGGCCCTGGCTGAAGATGAGGTCGCCGGCTTCGAAAGCCGTTCGCGTGGCCAGGCGCGTGATGAGGTTGCGCTTGTGCGGGTCGAGACCGCGGAAGAGATGGATGCGGGACAACTCTTGCTCGGTCATGGGAATGCGGGCAGAGCCCCCTCGATGAATGTCCTCAGAGTCTATGGAGAGGTCCGCGAGGGACGAAGTGGCAATTGTCCTGATTCGGACATGACAAGGCGGAATGCGCAACCCACATTCGGCGCGAGTCATGTGCACGCTAGCGCAGGTGGTGGGGTAAGGCGTGGGGCGGCGTGGCCTCGTGCGCCGGGGCACACAGTGGCTCGGCCTGCTCCCATGAGATCATCGGCCAATGTGCGTACAATGGAGGCATGCGGGGAAATCGCGCGATGGACAGGGGGCGGGCACGATGCTGGCCTACGTCTTGAGCGGCGGGGGAAGCCTGGGCGCGCTGCAGGCGGGAGCGCTGGAGGTGTTGCTCGAGCGGGGCCCGCGACCGCAGATCGTGGTGGGCACATCGGCCGGTGCGTTGAATGCGGTCTTCGTCGCCGCCGACCCGACGCCGCAGGGCGCGCGCGCGATGCAAGGAGTGTGGCACGGAGCGCAGCCGGCGCGGCTTGGGCCGCCAGGCGTGTTCACCCTGGCGCGGCGATTCATGTTTGGCCGCGAGAGCCTGTTCTCGAACGATCGCCTGCGCGATTATCTCGCGCGCTGGTTGCCGCTCGGGCTGCGCACCTTCGGTGAGGTGTATGAGCGCACGGGTGTGCGCGCGCTGACGGTGGCGGTGGGGCTGCCCAGCGGGCGGGTGCGCGTCTTCGGCGAAGAGCGCGGCGACCGTTTAATCGACGGAGCGATGGCCTCAACCGCGCTGCCGCCGTACTATCCGCCGTGGTCTGTGGGCGACGAGCGCTACTTGGATGGCGGCGTGCTGGCCAACCTGCCGCTGGAGGTGGCCATGGCGCATGGCGCGAGCGAGGCGGTGGTGCTCGACCTGCACGATGCCGCAGCCCACCCGGCCGCCACCTCGATGCGCGACATCGGGCTCGCGGCAATCGGAATCATGATCCGATGCCAGACCGAGGCCCAGATTGAGGCCGCGCGCCAGGCGGGGCTGCGCCTGCATCACCTTTCACTTTCGGCGGGCGGGGTACCCTTCTTCGACTTCTCGCATGTGGATGAGCTGGTGCGCCTGGGGCGCAGCGCGGCGGAGGATTTCCTGCTGCGCAACCCGCAGCGCTTGCCCGGCGGCCCGACCTGGCGCTACCGCTGGCGGCGGTTGACCGGCCGCGTGCCGCAGCGGCCGCGCTGGTAGCGTGGCGCCGGGACGACCCGCGCTCGAGGTGACCCTGATGCCTACAACTCGCGCGAAGAAACCCATCGCGGCCCAGGCCGCATCGCCGCGCACGCCGCGCAACAAGCTCAACGACCTCGCCCCGCGCGACTGGCTTATGTTCCAGAAATCATGGTTCATTCACAACCCGCCGCCGCGGCGGCGAGGCGTGTTGGCGCATCCGGCAAAATTCCCCGAAACGCTGGTGGGCGAGTTTGTCGAGTTCTTCACCAAGCGCGGCGGCTGGGTAATCGACCCGATGCTGGGGACGGGCAGCACGCTGGTGGCGTGCCTGCAGGCGGGGCGCAACGGGGTGGGCATCGAGCTCAACCCGCGCTACGCGGAGATTGCGCGGGGTGAGGTGCAGGCGGCGCGCGAGGCGGCCGGGCGCACAGCGGCGCGGCTGCGGGCGGAGGTGATCGAGGGTGACGCGAGCCAGGCGCTGCAGCTCATGGCGGCGCGTGAGCTCCCGCCCTTCGACTACATGATCACCTCGCCGCCGTATTGGGACATGCTACGCGCGCGGGGTGCGGCCACGCAGCGTGCGCGGCGCGTGGCGCCGGAGCTGGACGTGTATTACTCGGAGGATGCGCGCGACCTGGGCAACGTGAGCGATTACCAGGCCTTCCTCGCCCGGCTGACCGCGCTGTATGCGAACTTGCAGCCGCTTTTTCGCCCGGGGGCCTATCTCACGATCATCGTCAAGAATGTCAAGAAGGGCGGCACGATTTATCCCTTGGCGTGGGATTTGGCGCGCAATCTCAGCGCGACGTATGCCCTCAAAGACGAGCGCATCTGGTGCCAGGACAACGTGCGGCTCGCCCCGTACGGCCTGGGCAGCGCCTGGGTCTCGAACACGGTGCATCATTACTGTTTGCAGATGAGGCGGGAATGAGGGCAGGGGAGCGGGAGGCCGGCGCCCGGGCTTCGGCCGCGTCTGTGTCATTCTTGGAGAGGCAACCATGCAGATCAAGGACCTACCCGCGACCGACACGAACGCTGTCGAACAGGCGGCAGCGCTTCTGGTCGTGGGATTCAAAGCGCACTCGCCGAATGCATGGCCGACACAGGAGACGGCGCTGGCTGAGGTCCGGGAATCTTTTGGGCCGGGACGCATCAACCGCGTTGCCCTGGACGCGACGGGCAGCGTGGTGGGGTGGGTTGGGGGCCTCCGCGCATACGGGGGAGAAACCTGGGAGCTCCATCCGCTGGTGGTCCACCCGCGACATCAGGGCCAGGGCATCGGCCGCGCGCTGGTGACGATCTGGAAGCGCACGTGCTTGCGCGGGGCGGTCGAACGGTCTATCTCGGAACGGATGACGAAGATGGCATGACCACGGTCGGGCACATTGACCTTTACCCGCACGTGCTGCAGCACCTGACTCGGATCAGGAACCTGAAACGTCATCCTTACGAGTTCTACCAGAAGCTCGGCTGCGTGATCGTGGGGGCCATTCCGGATGCCAACGGCCTAGGCAAGCCGGATATTCTGATGGCCAAGCGATTGGGAGGGTAGCCGAGGCCGCGCATTGACTGCAAGTCATCGACCTTCCAGGTAAACAGCCGATGCACATCCAACGCGAAATCGAGATCCTTCGGTCCGCGCCGCTGCCTGCGACCGCGTCCCATGGCGCTCTGCTCGCCTAACAGGTGCAGGGGCACACGCATCCTGAAGGCACGCGGGGGATGTGAGGCAGATTCCCCGGCCTCGTGAGCTGACATGGACCTTTTGCCTGTTCACTTGCACCACGCCTCTCTCTCGGGTATCCTAGGTGCACCTCCCGAAGGAGCCGCGCCGAATGTACATCGCCATTGAAGGGGTCATTGGAGTCGGGAAGACCACCCTCGCCCGCCTGCTGCAGCCCATCTTCTCATCGGAGGTGTTGCTGGAGGTGTTCGAGGAAAACCCCTTTCTGAAACTCTTCTACGGCGACCGTGAACGCTATGCCTTTCAGACCCAGATCTTCTTTCTGCTCAGCCGCTACTCGCAGCAAAAGCACGGCGTGCCCGAGGCTCTGGAGAAGGGGCCGCTCATCTCCGACTACACCTTTGCCAAGGACGCGCTCTTTGCGAGCATCAACCTGCACGGCGGCGAGATGGAGATGTACCAGCGCGTGCACGAGGCGCTGGCCGAGCGCATCCCCGACCCGGACCTGATCGTTTACCTGCGTGCGACAACGGATGTGCTCATGCAGCGCATCGCCCTGCGTGACCGGCCGTACGAACGGCAGATGGACCGCGCTTACATTCACGAACTCAACGAAGCCTACGATGAGTTCCTGAGCGGGCCGCTGCGCGCGGTGCCAGTGCTCACGGTGGATACCAACCGGCTGAACTTCGTCACCCAGCCGGAGCATCTCGAGTTCATTGCCGACCGCATCCGCGCCGCGCTGGGCATGGTGCCCTACCAGCCGACGCTGCCGCTCTCGGGGATGAACGACCTGACCGATCTGGCGAGGCGCCCATGACCAAGCGCTTCATTGCGGTGGCCGGCAGCATCGGGGCCGGCAAGTCGTCGCTGGTGCACCGGCTGGCCGAACGCCTGGAGTGGCAGCCCTTCTTCGAACCGGTTGCGGAGAATCCATACCTGGCCGATTTCTACCGGGATATGGCCGCCTGGGCTTTTCATTCGCAGGTCTTCTTCCTCTCCAACCGCTTGCGCAGCCTGCGCCAGATCGTCGAGCACCCGAATTCGGTGGTGCAAGACCGCTCGGTGTATGAAGACGCCGAAATCTTCGCCTGCAACTTGTACCGCCAAGGGTACATGTCGGAGCGCGATTATCAGTCGTACCACTCGCTGTACGAGTCCATTCTGCCCTTCCTGCCGGCGCCGGATCTGGTGGTCTATTTGCGGGCGAGAGTGGATACATTGCAGGGGCGCATCATGCGCCGCGGGCGGGATTTCGAACGCGAAATCCCGCGCGCCTACCTGGAGGCGCTCGACGCGCTGTATGAGGAATGGCTGGGGCGCTTCAACTTGTGCCCGGTGCTCATGGTGCCCGCCGACGATCTGGACTTCGTGGGCCATGCCGCGCACCTCGATCTGGTGCTGGCCAAGGTCAAAGAACGATTGATGGGCCAGAGCGAAGTCATCTTCGGGGCCGATGAGCTGGCCAGCATCAACTCGCACCTGCCGGGCGAGGGGCCGTGAACCGCCTGGCGCGACCGGAGCCGCCGACGGCCTATGCTATACTGGCCGCGCTCGAGGTCTAACCCATGGACGAGCAGGGTGTCGCCCGCGATCGCCTCCATCTGGACCTGCTGTACCACATCAGCCGAGAGCTGGCCGGCCACCTCGAGCTCTCCGAAGTCATCAGCCGCACCCTCGATCTCATACAAAAGGCGCTGAATGCCTCCGGCGGGAGCATCGCCGTCCTGGACGAGGACGGCCAGGTGGTGGATGCGGCCCTGACCGTGGGCGGCGTGCTGCACGCCAACGCGGCCAAGCAGCTTGCGCCGGTGATCAGCCTGGGCCTGGCGGGCTGGGTCATCACCAACGGGCGGGCGGCGCTGGTGGCCGACACCCAGACCGATCCGCGCTGGATCCCCTCCGACCCCAACCAGTACCGCGAAAGCGCCGGCAGCGTGGCCCCCACCCGCTCGGCTGTCTCGGCCCCCTTGCCCGGGCGCGAAGGCGTGGTGGGCGTGATCACCCTGGTCCATTCCGACACCGATCACTTCACCGGGCAGGACCTGCGTCTGCTGCAATCCACCGCCGAGCACGTCGGCCTGGCGGTGGAGAACGCGCGCTTGTTTGCCGCCGAACGCGAGCGGCGCATTCTGGCCGCGACGCTGCAGGAAATGGCGCGCACGATCAACTCATCGCTCGTGCCGGACAAGGTCTTCGCGATGGTGCTCGAGCAATTGGCGGGCGTCATCCGCTTCGACTCGGCGATGATGTATCTCCTGGAGGGCCGGACGCTGCGGGTGGTGGCCTCGCGCGGCTTCACCCACGCCGAAACCCTCAGCCAGGAACCGCTGCAATTCAACCCCAAGGATCCGTGCTGGCAGGTGTTGCGCGACCGCAGGCCGATCGTGCTGGACGACCTGCAATCCACGGCCGGCTGGACTCCGGTGCAGGGCGTGCCGGAGACCCGCGACACGCGCGCGTGGATCGGCGCCCCGCTCCTGGTGAACGAACAGCCGGTGGGACTGCTGTCGATTCATTCCAAACAAAAGGGAGGCTACCGCGAGCGCGATGCCGAGGTGGTGCTGGCCTTTGCCGATCACGCCGCGACGGCGGTGGTCAATGCGCGCCTGTATGCCGCCAGCCAGCAGCAAACGCGCACCATGGCTGCGCTGGCCGGCACCTCGCGGGTGGTGGTCTCGAGCCTGAACCTGGAGGAAGTGCTGCAGCAACTGCTCTCGCGCACGGTCACGCTGCTCGAGGTGGAGGCCGGCTCGATTGCCCTGGTGGATGAAGCCAGCGGAGAACTGGTGTTCCGCCAAGCGACCGGCTCGCACGGCGCCTCGGTCAAGGGCATGCGCGTCCGTCTGGGCGAGGGCGTGGCCGGGTGGGTGGCGCAGAATGGCCGCGCGCTGGTCGTGCCGGAAGCGCGCGTCGACCCGCGGGCGCTGACCCAGGTGGAAAAGCAACCCGGGTTCGTGGCGCGCGCCGTGGCGGCCGCGCCGATCCAGTTGCGCGGCAAGGTGCTGGGCGTGATCGAGGTCATCAACCCGCGCCGCGGGCGCTTCACCAACCAGACGCTGCAAGTGCTCGAGTATCTCACCGGCCTGGCGGCCACCGCCATTGCGCACGCGCAGATGTATGAGGCGGCCCATACCGCCGAAGACCGTTACCTGACCCTGTTCCAGGACAGCATCGACCCGATCCTCATGACCGACCTGGACGGGCATATCACCGACGCCAACCAGCGCGCGCTGGATTACACCGGCTACTCGCGTGAGGAACTACTCAAGCTGCGCATCCAGGCGCTGCACCCGGTGCACACCGGCAAGCTCGGCCAACGATTCTCGGATATGAGCCCGGGCGAGGTGCGCTCGTACGAGAGCAAACTGCGCACGCGCGGCGGCAGCCAGATGCCGGTGGAGTTTCACGTCAAGCGCATCCCTCACGGCGAGGAAGCCTGGGTGCAGTGGATCGTGCGCGACATCGCGGAGCGCGCCTCGCTCGACGAGCTGCGGGCCGACCTGACCTCGATGCTGTTCCACGACATGCGCTCGCCGCTGGGCAGCATACTTTCCAGCCTGCATCTCCTCTCGGAGAGCCTGCCACCCGACGAAACGGTGCGCTCGGTGATGGCCATTGCGCTGCGCTCGGCGCGCCGCCTGTCGCGCATGATCGATTCGCTCTTGGACCTGCACCGCCTGGAAGAGGGCCGCGCCGTCATCCGTAAGGAGAAGGTATCGCTGGTTGCGCTGGCCGCCGACGCGGCCGAAGAAGTCCATCCCTCGGCGGAAGGCAAGAATATCTCGCTCGAACTGGCCCTGCCCTTGCGCCTGCCGACCGTGGACGCCGACAGCGACATGCTGCGGCGGGTGATCATCAACATGCTCGAGAACGCGATCAAGTACACACCGGGCGGCGGCAGCATCCGCGTCGGCGCGCAGGTCGTCGAAAACTCGGTGCAGGTGACGATAGCCGACAGCGGACCGGGCATCCCGCGCGAGGAGATGCACCGCATCTTCGAAAAATACGGGCGTGTCGAGCGGGTCGGCGCGCCCAAGGGCCTCGGGCTGGGGCTCGCGTTTTGCGGTATGGCGGTCAAGGCCCACGGCGGACGCATCTGGGCCGAATCCCCGCCGAGCGGGGGCGCGGCCTTCCATTTCACGCTGCCGCTGCCGGCCGCGGGTGATGAAGCGCGGGCGGGCGCACCGGAGGCGCCGGCCGCTGCGCAAGCCTAGAGTGCGGGTTTAGAGGAGTGCATGGCGAAGCGACCCAGTAACGTGGTGACCGAAACGCGGT
>JBGOXY010000007.1:0-23865 GCA_041479415.1 Anaerolineae bacterium | reverse complement strand
TACTTGGATGCAGAGTGGAAAGGTCTCGCCGGCCAACTCTACTGGGCCTCCGAAATGCTGAACAACGGATACTACGGCTGGCGAGACGGCTCCCTGCAACAGATTGTGCTCGCTGACGGCCGCGTGACACGCCCCGACCCGTGGCAAAACGCCGGCACTGTGGCAGTTCAGTACCTGTTGGCTCAGTGGTTCGGCCAAGAGCAATTCGACGAAGCCGCCGGGGTGCAGGGATTCGTCTTGACCTATCGAGCATTGTTCGGGGACCCGTTTGTGAACGATCAAGCACTCATCCCGGGCGACTTGACCCAGCCGGAGTTGGCACTGCCGTTCGAGCCTGGCAAGGTTTGGGCTTATACCGGTGGTCCTCATCCCACCTGGGGCGACAGCCTGCCTTGGGGAGCGCTCGATTTCGCACCGCCGTCGACGGTGACCGGGTGCATCTCCAGCCCGGAGTGGGTCGTGGCGGTGGCCGAGGGCGTCGTCACGCGCAGCGAACTAGCCACCGTCGTGCTCGATCTGGATGGGGATGGGGATGAACGCACGGGGTGGGTTGTCTTCTATTTCCATCTCGAGACCGAGGGGCGGGTGGCTCAAGGAACCCGCGTCTCGCGTGGCGATCACCTCGGTCATCCCTCATGTGAGGGAGGCCGCGCCACAGGCTCGCATCTTCATATCGCCCGCCGCTACAACGGAGAATGGATCCCCGCCGCAGGTGCGCTCCCCTTCACCCTCAGCAATTGGGTGGCGGGGTCTAGCGGCGAGGCATATCTGGGGACTCTCACGCGATTCCTGGATGTGATCACCGCATGTACCTGTTCGACCTTCGCCAATCAACTGGCGCTGCCTCCCCCCTCGGTGCCCTAGTAAAACTGGCCACGCCTGGCTCGAGCGGTGCAGAGCCACCTGCCACAGCGTTCCCAAGCCTTGACCCGCATTGAACGAACGCTTACACTGGACGACGTGCCCAAGTTGGCCGGGCGATCGCGACGACTGTTGCCGTCCGGGGCAAGCGTCCCCGGGCCAAGAGCAGCCGTTCGAGGAAAGTCCGCGCTCCTGAGAGCACGATGCCGGGTAATCCCCGGGGCGGGGTGACCTGCCGGAATAGGGCCACAGAGAAGCGCAGTGCCGCGTCATGCGCGGCGAGGGTGAAACGGTGGTGTAAGAGACCACCGGCGCCGGCAGCAATGTCGGCGGCCAGGCAACCCCCATCGGGAGCAAGGCCAAACAGAGGCGAACTGCACGGTCCGCCGTGCGGTGCGGATCGGCTCGATCCGCTCAGCCTCGGGTAGGCTGCTAGAGCGCGTCGGCAACGCCGCGCCGAGAGAGATGACCGCCGGGCCGAGGGCTTCGCCGCCTCGGCCCACAGAACGCGGCTTATAGGCCGACTTGGGCACGCACGACGAGCGGCGGCGCAAGCCGCCGCTCTGCCGTTCGCGTCCGCACCTCCTCGATCGACTGCCACAACCCATACGATCATCTTCCTGACGCAAGTCTTAAAACATTCCCTTGACACTTGCCCTGGTGGGGCAATGCGCATATACTGTGGGTGCTTGTGGGGCAAAGTGGAATGAAGTGGTGTGACGCCGGACATCCGGCGTCTGCTGCTTAAGAGGCGAATAGAACAAATGTTCCTTGGTGAGTACACCCACAACGTCGATGACAAGGGGCGCATGACCATCCCCTCGCGCCTGCGCGCGGGCTTCGCCGGCGGGGCGGTCGTCACGCGTGGGTTCGAATCGTGTCTGCTCGTGTATCCCCTCGAAACTTTCCGCCTGCTCGAGTCCAAAGCGCAGCGGCTGAGCACAACCGAACCCGCCAATCGTGCGCTCAATCGCCTGCTCTTCGGCGGCGCGGCCGATGTGACGCTCGACTCCGTCGGCCGAGTCCTCATCCCGCCCTATCTTCGCGCCTATGCCCAACTCGGCGATGCGATCGTCATCGTCGGCGCGGGTCAGTATCTTGAAGTGTGGGATGCGACCAAGTGGGCGGACCAATCGGCCCTACTCAACAATGCCGAGGCCAACTCGCAACGTTTCGCCTCGCTCGACCTGGCGATCGGCGGCGAACGTGAGTGAGGGAGACCCTCACCAGAACGCGACCCGCCCCTACGCAGCCGCAAACCACGGGCATGTGCCCGTCCTGTACAGTGAAATCCTGACCTGTCTCGAACCGCGGCCGGGCGGGCGATATCTGGATGGAACGCTTGGGGCGGGCGGCCATGCACAGGGCTTGCTGGAAGCTTCCTCGCCCGATGGGCTGCTGCTCGCTCTGGACAGGGATGGCGAGGCCGTTCGCCGTGCAGGGCAGCGCCTGGCGTCATTCGGCGGGCGCGCCGTGTTGCGGCAGGCCTCCTTTCGGGCCGTGAACGAAATCCTCGCCGCGCTAGGGTGGCAGGGCGTTGACGGGGCGGTGCTTGACTTGGGTCTCTCGTCGCCGCAGTTGGCGGAGGCGGAGCGCGGCTTCTCCTTCGTGGTGGATGGGGCGCTCGACATGCGCTTTGACCGCGTGGGGCAGGCGGAGACGGCCGAGGACCTGATCAATCACCTGGCGGAGCACGAGCTGGCGCAGCTCTTGTGGGAGTTCGGTGAGGAGAGCAACAGCCGGAGCATCGCGCGCGCCGTCGTTCGCGCGCGGCCGATCCGGTCCACGCGTGAGCTGGCCGAAATTGTCGCGGCTGCAACCCGGCGCACTTCGGCCGCCGGCCGTTCACGCATCCATCCCGCGACGCGCACCTTCCAAGCGTTGCGCATCGCCGTGAACGACGAGCTGGGTGAACTCAAGGCAGGGTTGCCGGAAGTTGTACGCGCGCTCAACGTGGGTGGCCGAGTGGCAGTGATCTCTTTCCATTCGCTGGAAGACCGCATTGTCAAGCAGACACTGCGTGGGCTTGCGGGCCGCGCGGTGAGCACGGCAGTCCCTTGGCCTGCGCAGGTTCCGGCAACGGCCGTGCTACGCGATCTGACTCCGAAGCCGATCCGCCCATCGCGGGGTGAGGCCGCGGCCAACCCGCGCGCACGCAGCGCCAGGCTGCGGGTCGCCGAACGCGTGGCCGGCGCGGGCGAAGGCGCAAGCCCAATGCGTGGCGCGAGGGCGGGCGCATGAACCCAGCCCGCACCCCACGGCCCGGTCCGGCACGGGTGCGCGCGTATCGCGAGGCGCCCTGGCGCATGCAGACGCGCGCCTTGGCTATCGGCCTGGTGGCGGTGCTGGGAACCGCAGCCACCCTCAGCCTGTTCATTTTTACGGGTGCTCAGGCGGCCGAGGCCGGGCTGCAAGTGCAGCGGCTCATCGGCGAACGCGACACGTTGCTGCGCCGCATTGAGGCCCAGCAAGTGAACCTGGCCCAGCTCAACAGCGTGACCTGGTACTTCGATAAGGCGCGCGAGCTTGGCTTCGAACCCGTCGATCCGCGAGAGATGACCTTCGTCCAGGTGCCGGCCTCGATCGAAGCCACTCCTTCGTACCTCGGACCGTCGCGCATTCTCTATGTCGACGAGGGCATTTCGCTCGCACCGGCCTACCGAGAGACCCTGCTCGAGTGGGTGGTGCGCGCGCTGCGCGGCGGAGGGCAGCCGTGACCACTGCGCTGGGCACGCGGGTGAAGATCGCCGGGGCTGTGTTGCTGGTGCCACTGGCCGCCAGCGTTCTTCAACTCGCGCGCTTCCAGATCTGGCCTAGCCAGGCTCGTGAGGCGTTGTACACCTCACCCTACCCGATCACGCGCCACATCGAGACACCCCGCGGCCGGATCTTCGACCGCAACGGCGGCCTGCTGGCGGGAAACCTCAGCCACTTCCGCGTCTATCTCGACAATTGCCAGACCTATTTGTGGGCGCAGGAAACGCTGGCGGCGGGGAACGAGGAGCCGCCGCCCGTAACCCTGGCGCGGGTCCTTGCCGAGTTCATGCAGACGACGGGTGTGACGATCAATATCCCCGGCGTCACGCAATCGCTGCAGCAATTGGATCAAACGTTGCGCGAACAAACCCAGGGACGCCAGCGCCTGCGAACGTGCACGCTAGCGGTGGATGCGGTGGAGGTTGCGGGTCAGGTGCAGGCGATACCGCTTTGGCTGGAAGAGGGCCAGGAAACGCGCCTGCGGATTGCCCAGGGTGAGTTGCCGGATGCGAACGGCGCCTACCACTACAACTCGATACTCGGTGATTTACGGACTGAGGCGTGGTTCGCGCGCGACTATCCGGAGGCCTCGCTGGCATCGGAGGTCGTGGGCTACAGCCGGCAGTCCGGCGACCGGGCGGGCGATCGCGGCGAGAACGGGGTGGTGCGCTTCTACCTTGAAACCGGCGATTGGGGCGTGGAGAGTTACTACAACGACATTCTCCAGGGAGCGCGCGAAGACATTCTGTGGACGGTCGTGCCGGTCGAGATCACCCGCAACATGGATCGCGCGCAGCCTCCGGCCGACCTGCTGCTGACGATCGATCGCGAGATCCAGGCCGAAGCCGAGGCCATTCTGCGCGAGGGCGTTGAGGCGGGCGAGGCGTCGCGCGGTTCGATTCTGGTGATCGCCCCTCACACAGGCGAAATCCTGGCGATGGCGGACTATCCTGCGGCGGATCTCACCCGCCCGGAGGGATTCGAGGAAGTCTTCCACACGAAGGGGCGGTTGCCAAATGACCCGCAGGGCCAGGTGACCTCGCTCAACGTTGGAGCGCCGTATGAGCCAGGCTCCATCTTCAAAGTACTCACCATGGCCGCTGCCCTGGATTCCGCGACGGTTACACCGGACACCATCTTCGTCGACGAGGGTTACTTCGAGTATGGCGGCGTGGTCGTTCACAACTGGCGGTCGCGGCCCTTTGGCGTTCAAGACATGACCGGCTGCATGCAAAACTCGATCAACACCTGCCTGGCGTGGGTCGCCTCCCGCCTGGGCCCCCAGCTCTACTACGACTACATGGACCGCTTCTGGATCGGGCGTGCCTCCGGCGTCGACTTACCTGAACGAAGCGGCGACCTGCGCCGGCCCGGCGACCTGGATTGGACCGACTCGACTCTGGCCACCAATGCCTTCGGTCAGGGTGTATCGGTCACCCCGTTGCAGATTGCGGTGGCGATCTCGGCCGTGGCCAACGAGGGTGTCATGATGGCGCCGCACGTCGTACGCAGCATTGTCCGCCCCAACGGTGTGGTGCAGCCGGTGCGTCCGGTGGCACTCAGCCAGCCAATCTCCGCTCGCACGGCGAGCACACTCAACGAAATGTTGGCCCGTTCGCTCGAGGTCGAACAATCCGCCGCATTGGTCCCCGGTTACCGCGTGGCCGGCAAGACCGGAACGGCCGACATCCCGCCCTACATCAATACCAAGACCGTAGCCTCCTTTGTGGGGTGGGGGCCGGTCGACGATCCGCAGATTCTGATTCTGATTCGAATTGATGAGCCAACCTCAGAGGGGGACCGCCAGTTCGGGTCGATAACGGCGGCGCCCCTCTTCGCCAAGCTGGCACCGCGGGTCTTTGCCATTCTGGGCATCCCGCCGGACCAGGTTCGGCAGCAGTTGGCGGCCACGCCCTAGGGCGAGGGTCAAGGGCAGACGATGCTGACGCTTGGGATTTTGATCGAAGCGCTCACGGGACGGGCGGCCACCGCCTACACCCACAGCGCCCTCACGCGCCAGGTGCTGACGGACGCGGTCATCGATTCGCGGTTGGCGATCCCAGGCTGCCTGTTCGTGGCGTTGCGCGGCGAACGCACGGACGGCCACGAGTTCGTGGCAGATGCCTTCGAGCGCGGCGCAGCGGTAGCGTTGGTCGAGCGCGAGATCCCGGGCTTCGCCACGCTGGACCTACGTCCAGGCGCCGGTTTGCCCGCAACGCAGCCGGTGGGCGGAGGGCGCGCCGCGCTCCACCTGTGCGTCTGCGTCGAGGACGTGCTCAAAGCGTTGCAAGCGGCCGCCCGGCATTGGCGCCGCCAGCTGGAGGGGTTGAGGGTCATCGGCATCACGGGCAGCGTGGGCAAGTCCACCACCAAGGAACTCGTGGCGAGCGTCTTGGCCTCGCACGCGCCCACCCTTTCAAGCGAGAGCAGTTTCAACAACGAGATCGGCCTGCCGCTCACCCTGCTCAAGGCGACTCGCGCCCACCGATACGCGGTGCTGGAGATGGGCTTCTACATCCCGGGCGACGTGGCGTTGTTGTGCGATATCGCCGCTCCGCAGGTGGGGGTGGTGACGATGATCGGTCCGGTGCATCTGGAGCGGGCGGGGAGCCTGGAGGCGATCGTGAAGGGCAAGGCGGAACTCGTCGAGGCGCTGCCGGACGACGGCGTGGCTGTGCTCAACGCCGACGACGAGCGGGTGATGGCGATGCGCGGCCAGACCCGCGCGCGCGTGTTCACCTACGGACTGGACCCGCAGGCCGACCTTTGGGCGAGCGAGGTCAAGAGCCTGGGCCTGGAGGGGATGCACTTCCAAGTTCATACTCGGCGTGAGACGCTCCACCTGCGGGTTCCGCTTCTCGGCCAGCACTCGGTGCATACGGCGCTTCGGGCGGCTGCGGTTGGGCTGGTGGAAGGGCTGACGTGGCAGGAAATCCTGGACGGGCTGCAGGCACCCTCCACCCAATTGCGGTTGATGACGGTGACCGGACCCAACAACTCGCTCATCATCGACGATACCTACAATGCCTCGCCCGATTCCATGATCGCTGCGCTCAACCTGCTGGTGGAAATCGAAGGCCGGCACATTGCGGTATTGGGCGACATGCTTGAACTCGGCGAGTTTGAGGAGCGCGGACACCGGATGGTCGGGGCGCGTGCGGCCCAAGCCGCCGATATTCTGGTGACGGTTGGCACGCGGGCGCACTGGATCGCCGAGGAGGCGCAGCTGCAAGGCCTCGCCTCCGTGCGCATCGTGACTGTTGCCTCAGCCGAGGAGGCACAGGCCTTTTTGCAGCAGCAGGTGCGCGAAGGCGACGTGGTGCTGGTCAAGGGTTCACATGCATTGCGCCTCGACTCTCTGGTTGCGGCTTTGGAGATGGACGCGTGACCCACGGCATGGCGATGGCGCTTAGCCTAGGCGGGATCACATTCGCCCTGACCGTGATCTGGGGCGGCCCGTTGCTGCGCATCCTGCGCTACTGGCGGGTGGGCAAGCAGATCCGGCTCGACGGGCCGCGCAGCCACCAGACCAAGTTGGGTACGCCGACCATGGGCGGGCTGATGATCGTCATCCCGGTGGTGGTGATCACGCTACTTCTCAACACCGTGTCCATACTCGGGCGGTCGCTCATCGGGCGCTCGATCCTGTTGCCGCTGGGTGTGATGGTGGCCTTTGCTCTCCTGGGCGCAGTGGACGACTGGCTCGGCCTGCGCAACCGGCCACTCCGCGCACGCGAGAAATTCTTGGCCCAGTCGGTGGTGGCGCTGATTGCCGCCGCGGGGCTGAAGTACGTGCTGGAAGTCCCGGGCGTGTTCCTGCCCGGCGTACCCGGCTACTTCGACCTGGGCCTATGGTATCTGCCGGTGGCGGCCTTCGTCATCGTGGCCTCCTCGAATGCGGTCAACATCAGCGATGGGTTGGATGGGCTGGCTGGGCTGACGGCGGCCACCGCCTTCGTGGCGTTCGCCATCATCGCCGCGTTGCAGGGGCAAGTCTTCTTGGTGCGGTTCTGCTTCACCGTGGTCGGGGCGCTGTTCGCCTTCCTTTGGTACAACGCGCACCCCGCCGAATTGTTCATGGGCGATACCGGTTCCCTGGCGGTGGGCGCGCTCTTGGGTGTGGTGGCGCTCATGACCGCCCAGTGGCCCATCTTGCCGCTCATCGCGATCGTTCCGGTCAGCGAGACGATGAGCGTCATCCTGCAGGTGGCCTACTTCCGCTGGTCGAAGGGCAAGCGCTTGTTCAAGATGGCTCCGCTGCATCATCACTTCGAGCTCTTGGGTTGGAGCGAGACCCAGGTGGTGCAGCGCTTCTGGTTGATTGGACTGCTGGCGGCCATGGTGGGTGTGGCCCTCGCGGTTGCCTAAGTTGCAGGGATGAGGCTCCCTGCAAATTCGTAAGGAGGCTCCCATGGAACTCGGAATGCTCTGGTTTGATGGTGAAGCGCAGCGGACGTTGCAGGATCGGCTCGAGCGGGCAGCGCGCTACTACGCGCAGAAGTACGGCCGGCCAGCCAACACCTGTTACGTGCACCCCAGCACCATGGCCAACGGTGGACGGGCCGCCGAGGCCAAAGCCTCGAAGCGCGAGCAATGCGTCGCCGGATTGACGGTGCGCGCTTCGCGGACGGTGCTGCCGAATCACTTCTGGCTCGGAGTCGAGGAGCAGTTGCCGGTGATGCCCATCGCCGCGCCGCGCGGTGTGAAATCGACCGTGCAGGTCGCGGGCTAACCTGCGGAACCGGGCGAATCGTGAGCCGCGAGCGTGGACACTTGGCGCATGTTGTGGTTCTCGGGCTGGGCCGCCAGGGCGTGGCGACAGCGCGCTACTTTGCCGCACAGGGTGTGCCGGTGGTGGTAAGCGACCGCCAGCCGGCGCACGCCCTCGAAAGAGAGCGCATGGCGCTACATGGGCTCAATGTGCACTTTGAATTCGGCGGACACCCACTCGAGATGCTGGAAGGCGCATCGCTGTTGCATCTTTCCGGCGGTGTCCCGGGCGACCTGCCGATCGTCGAGGCCGCACGAAAGCGAGGCCTGCGCATCACCAACGATTCGCAACTCTTCCTCGAGATCTCTCCCGCACGAGTGGTGGGCATTACCGGGTCGGCCGGCAAGACCACCACGACTTCCCTCGTCGGTGAGATGGCACGCGCCGCTGCCGCCCGAGGCGAAATCCACGCGGCGTGGGTCGGGGGCAATATCGGCAACCCGCTGCTTAATGAGGCAGCCGAAATGCAGTCGGGCGACGTGGCGGTGATGGAGCTTTCCAGCTTCCAATTGGAGGTAATGACCCACAGCCCGCACGTGGCGGCCGTGCTCAACCTCTCGCCCAACCATCTCGACCGGCATGGGACGATGGATGCGTACCGCGATGCGAAGTCCCGCATCCTCGCATTCCAGCACGTGCAAGACGCGGCGGTCCTGGGGTGGGACAGCCCGGAGACACGGGCACTTGCGGGCCGCGTGCGCGGGGGGTTGACTTACTTCTCCATCGAACGCGGTTTGCAGCCCGAATGGGGCGCCGCTGCGTTTCTGGAAGGGGATTGGATTTGCCTTTCTTCGCGCGGGGAGACCACGCGAATCCTCCCCGCCGCCAGTGTTCAACTGCGCGGGCGCCACAATCTGGCCAATGCGGTGGCCGCCTGTGCCATCGCCCTGGCCGCGGGCTTCTCCCCACAATCGATGGCCCAAGCCATTCCCGGGTTTCGCGGGGTGCCGCACCGCCTGGAGCATGTGGCCTCCATCGAGGGCGTGGACTGGTACAACGACTCGATCGCAACGGCGCCCGAGCGGGCCATCGCCGCCATGCGCTCCTTCGACCAGCCGATCGTTTTGTTGGCCGGCGGACGCGATAAACAACTGCCGTGGGAGGAGTGGGCTCAGGTGGTGCGATCCCAGGTGGAGCACCTGGTGCTCTTTGGCGAGGCGGCGCCGCTCATCCGCCGGGCACTGGGGGAGATTGCGCCCGACGCACGGCCGCGCACTGTTTCCGCCTTCGCAGAATTAGGGCAGGCGGTGGGCTACGCCGCGCGGGTGGCTAAGCCCGGAGACGTCGTGCTTCTCGCCCCGGGCGGCACGAGCTTCGACCAGTATCGCGATTTCGAAGAGCGGGGCGAGCATTACCGGTTGCTGGTGCGCGGGCTACAAGGAAAGGGGAAGCGATGACCAAGCTCTTCCGCGAGCGCATGCGCGGCGCGGACCTGGGGTTTGATCACATCATGCTCCTGCTGGTGCTGGCGCTGATCATCCTGGGCTTGATGACGGTCGCCTCCAGCAGCTGGGGAGCCTCGTACAGCCTCTCGCCCACGCACTCGGTGTGGTACCTGTTCTCTCGCCAATTGGTGTGGGCCCTGATCGGTCTGGTGATGATGGCCATCACTTTCCGCATCGACTACCACCGCTGGCAGCGCTGGGCGCTGCCGGTCGGGATGCTGACCGTGGTCATGTTGATCGCCGTCGTCGTGGTCAACTGGGATTCGCCTGTCCGACGTGGCCTGTTCAACGACTCGGTGCAGGCCTCCGAAGTAGCCAAGTTCGCCACCGTGATCTACCTGGGCGTGTGGCTGGTCTCCAAGTCGCAAGTGCTCGACAACCTTTCGTTGGGGATCGTGCCTTACGCCGTATTGATCGGCGCGTTTGCCGGCCTCATTCTGATGGAACCCGATATCAGTGCAGCGGCGACCGTGGTCATCTTGGGCATGGCGATGTTCTTCCTGGGCGGAGGCGGCTATCGCAACGTGGCACTGGCCACCGTGGTCATGGCGGCGGGCGGCCTGGTGTTGGCGCTGGTCATCCGCCCGGCACGCATCGAGGAATACCTGGCCGGTTGGCGTGACATTCGCGAATCCAATCTGCATATCTTCGAAGCGCTCTCGGCCATCTCGAGCGGCGGCCTGATCGGAGTCGGAGCCGGGGCCAGCCGGTTCAAGTATTTTTCGTTGCCGGCCGCGCATACCGATAGCGTCTTTGCTGTTGTCGCCGAGGAGCTGGGTTTCGTGGGAGCCGTGGTGGTGCTGGTGCTCTTCGCTCTGCTCATCTGGCGTGGCTACCGCATTGCGGTCAAGGCTCCGGACTCGCTCGGATTGATGTTCGCGGCAGGCATGACAACCTGGATCGCGGTGGAGGCCCTGGTTAACATCATGACCATCCTCGCCTTATTGCCTTTTGCCGGGAACGCGCTGCCCTTTTTCAGCTATGGCGGCTCGAACCTGGTGATGACCATGGCGGCGATGGGGCTCGTGCTCAACGTTTCGCGCGCCGATCACCGTCGGCCGCAACCAGAGAAGGTCAATGCGCCTACTGATCAGCGCTGGGGGGACGGGCGGGGGCATCTACCCCGGCCTGGCCGTCGCCCAGGCCGTTCGTCGTAGCCACCCGCAGGCCGAGGTGATCTGGGTGGGCGGACACGGCGGAATGGAGGAGGACTTGGTGCCGCGCAGTGGGTTGCGTCTGGAACTCATTCCAGCAGCCGGCCTTCATGGCGTGGGCTGGCGACGTTTGCCGGGCAACGCCTGGCAGGCGCTGCCCGGCCTGGTGCAGGCGGCCGGGCTCGTGCGCAGGCTGCGCCCGGACGCACTGCTCGTCACCGGCGGCTACGTGGGCGTGCCCGTGGCCTTGGCTGCCCGCCTTCACCGGGTACCGATTCTCGCATTCATTCCGGATGTTGAGCCGGCGCTGGCCTTGCGGGTGATTGGACGTTTCGCGGACAGGATTGCGCTCGTGACGGACGACTCGCGGCGCTACTTGCCCCCCCGTGCGGCGAGCACGACCACCGGCTATCCGGTGCGCGAGGACCTCATGCATGCCGAGCGCCGAACCGCGCGAGCCGAACAAGGTTGGCGAGACGATGATTTCGTGTTGCTCGTACTCGGCGGGAGCCGTGGCGCGCGCAGCATCAACCGGGCGCTCCTGGCCTGTCTGCCCGGCTTGTTGCAGGAGCTGCATGTGGTCCACCTGACCGGAGAATTGGACTGGGCCGAGGTGGAGCAGGCTGCCAAGTCCTTGCCAGAGGATGTCCGGTCCCGGTACCACCCGGCGCCCTATGTGCACGAGGCAATGGGCTCGGTGCTCGCCGCGGCAGATCTTGTTGTCTCGCGAGCGGGCGCCTCAGTGCTCGGCGAATACCCGTTGTTTGGTCTGCCGGCCGTGCTCGTGCCGTATCCGCATGCCTGGCGCTACCAGAAGGTGAATGCGGACTACCTGGTGGGCCGCGGCGCGGCGCTGCTGCTGGAGGATGAGGCCCTCGAAACCGCGCTGCGCTCAACCGTGCTCGCGCTCAAAGCCAATCCCTCGCGCCTGAGCGCAATGCGCCGTTCGGCCACTCGCTTGGCGCGCTCAGACGCTGCGGATCGCATCGCCCGAGAGCTCATTTCACTGACGAAAACCGAGGGCGCCCGGGCATGAGCATTGGCCTGGTCTTCTGGTTCATGGTCTTGGTTTTCGCCCTGGTCGGTTCCTTGCGCGGCTGGGCCAAGGAGCTGTTGGTGTCGTTCAGCCTGGTGCTGGCCTTGTTCGTGAACTTGCTGCTCGAGAAGTACGCCCACAACTTGCTCGAGTCGCTGCGCCTGGTCGACCTCTTCTGGGTCAGGGCGGCCGTGTTTGGCGGGCTGGCGTACTTCGGCTATCTCACGCCGCGTCTCCCGTGGCTGCCGGGCAATCGCTTCATTCGTGAACATCTGCAAGATTGGCTCTTGGGCATGATCATCGGAGCGGTGAACGGCGCGCTGCTCTTCGGCAGCCTGTGGTTCTTCCTGCATCAGGCGGGCTATCCCTTCGCCGGAATGGAATTCGCCCGGCAGACGGCAACCGACCCGCAGGTGGTCGCCGTGATGCGCTACATGCCTCCCATGTTGCTGGGGGAGGCGTGGTTGCTGGTGGCGGTCGCCATTGCGTTCGTGTTCGTCATCGTAATCTTCGTGTGAGGCGATGCGATACCACTTCGTCGGCATCGGCGGTTCAGGGCTCTCGGCCATCGCGCGCGTGCTCATTGAGCGTGGGCACGCGCTGAGCGGATCGGACGAAAGCGACTCGCCCATGCTGCAGGTGTTGGCCGGGCTCGGCGCGCGCGTCACGGTCGGTCACCTGGCCGAGCACGTTGCCGGCGCCGAGGCGCTGGTCATTTCATCGGCCATCCGCAGCGACAACCCCGAGGTTGTGGCGGCCTTGCAGGCCGGGGTGCCGGTTTACAGGCGGTCGGAGTTCCTGGGTGAACTTACCAAGGGTTACAAGACGATTGCCGTAGCCGGAACGCATGGCAAGACGACCACGACAGGCCTCATCAGCTTCATCTTGGCGGAGGCGGGCCTGGCGCCCTCTTTTGTCGTGGGTGGCGTACTGCCGGACTTCGGCGGAGCGAATGCCCGCGCCGGGCAGGGCGAGTTCTTCATCATCGAGGCCGACGAGTATGACCATGCTTTCCTCGGATTGGTGCCGTGGCTGGAGGTCATCACCAACATTGAACACGACCACCCGGATTGCTTCCCCACGCTGGCCGACGTGCAGGCAGCTTTCAACGCGTTCCTCGCCCGGCTGGCGCCGATGGGCTGGGTGGTAGCGTGCGGCGACGCGAGCGGTGTGCTTGAGGTGGTGCGCCAGGCCGGCTCACGAAGAGTGCAGGTGTACGGCGTGGATGCGCCCGAGGCCGATTGGACCGCCGCTCACTGGGAGCGCTCGGCCGAAGGCGGCAGCGAGTTCGTCGTGCTGCGCCGCCCGGCGCGCGGCGCGGAGGCACGCGCTGTCGGGCGGGCGGTGACCCGCCTGCCGGGCCTGCACAACATTCGCAACGCGCTGGCGGCGTTGTGTGTCGCCGACCTGTGTGGGGTGGAGTTTGCGGTGGCCGCCGGTGCGCTGGCCAAATTCAGCGGCGCCGGACGGCGCTTCGAAGTACGCGCCGAAGCTCGCGGCGTCGTATTCGTCGACGATTACGCCCACCATCCGAGCGAAATCCGTGCCACGCTGGCGGCCGCTCACGACCGGTTTCCCGGGCGTTCGGTGTGGGCAGTCTGGCAGCCGCACACCTTTTCGCGAACGCGCACGCTGCAGTCCGAATTTGCGGAATCATTTGAAGACGCCGATCACGTTCTGGTGCTGCCGGTGTACCGCTCCCGCGAAGATGACGACCCCAGCTTCTCGGCGCGGACGGTGGTGCAGGCGATGCAACACCGGGACGCCCGCTATCACGAGGGTGAGTCGGCTGCAGTGGAGGACCTGCTGCTACGCCTTGGTCAGCACGAGGTGCTGATCACTTTGAGTGCCGGCGACGGGAACCGGGTGGGCGAGCGGGTTATGCAGCACCTGTCACATGCCGCTCACAGCGAAAACTCGCGCGCGGATCGGGCGGGGGGGCGCGCGTGAGCACCGAGAGCCAGACCCGGCTGCAGGCACTTTTCGGGGAGAGGCTCCAATCGGGAGTGGCACTTGCCCGATATGCCTCGGCCCGCATCGGCGGTCCGGCCGATGGCTTGCTCATGGCCCGCTCGGCGGACGATCTGGCGGACATCGTGACCCGGCTGTGGGTGGCCGAGCTGCCCTTCATCATGCTGGGAGCCGGCACGAATGTGCTCATCTCGGACCGCGGGTGCCGGCAGGTCGTCATTCTCAATCACGCCAAGCGTGTCGAATTCCGGCCATTGGCCGAGGACAGCACGCGCTGCACGTTGTGGGCGGAATCGGGCGCTTCACTTGGCGGGATTGCGCGAGCCGCAGCTCAGAAGGGCTGGAGCGGGATCGAGTGGGCAGCCACCGTTCCGGGGACTGTGGGTGGGGCGGTGGTCGGCAATGCGGGTGCGTTTGGCGGGGATATGAGCACTTCCCTTCATATGGCCACTATCTTGCAACGTGGAAATCAGCAGGTGGCGTCGAATTCCACCGCTCTTGTAGCCAGGGTCACGGCCAAAGACCTGGGCTACAGCTATCGTTCGAGCTGGTTGAAGCGCGAACGCGGATCGGGTGTCGTGCTTTCGGCGGAGTTTCTCGTGGCATCCTGTCCGCCGGCCGAAGCGCTAGCGCGAGTGGAAGCGCTGAATGCCAAGCGCCGCGAGACCCAGCCCCCGGGTGCCAGCATGGGCTCGATGTTCAAGAACCCGCCCAATGATTTTGCCGGGAGGCTCATTGAAGCGGCGGGGCTGAAGGGCAAGCGAATGGGGAATGCGGAGATATCGACGGTGCATGCCAACTTTTTCGTCAACACCGGGCAGGCCACGGCGGCCGATGTCAAAGCGTTGATGGACCTGGCCCGCTCGACCGTGCATGATAAGTTCGGCGTGATGCTCGAACCCGAAGTTGAACTGATCGGCGACTGGGGTGACCTGGCAGTTGGAGCGCAGCATGCCTAAGGTGCGTGTGGGAGTGATGTTCGGCGGGCGTTCCGGGGAGCATGAAGTCTCCCTGATGTCGGCCGCCTCGATCCTTTCCCGGCTCGATCGCGGCAAGTACGACATTGTTGAAATCGGGATCACCCATCAGGGGCAGTGGATCGTCGGCGAGGGAGTGCTCGAGCTGCTCAAGCAGCGCGCTTCGGGCGGACGCAGGGCAGTGTTCTTCCCCGAACCGGGATCGCGCGGCCTGTGGGGGTACGAGGCGGCCGGAGACCCGAAGGAAATTGTGCTGCATCTGGCCGATCGAATTGACATTCTCTTCCCCATCCTCCACGGGACATTTGGCGAGGATGGCACCTTGCAGGGGTTGCTCGAGATGGCAGAGATGCCATACGTTGGCGCAGGCGTGCTGGCTTCATCGGTTGGAATGGACAAGGGGCTGTTCAAGGACCTGATGCGGGCCTATGGCATCCCGGTGCCGGAATATGCGCTGGTCTTGCGGCGCGACATCGAGCGGGACATGGAAGGTGTCGTGCGCAAAGCCGAAGCCGTTGCCCCCTATCCGCTCTTCACCAAACCGGCCAACCTCGGCTCGTCGGTGGGTATTTCCCGCTGCGCCAATCGCTCCGATCTGAGCGAGGGATTGCTCGACGCCGCACGCTACGACCGGCGGGTGCTCATCGAGCGCGGGATCAATGCCCGCGAAATCGAGGTCAGCGTGCTTGGCAACGACGACCCGCGGGCCTCGCTGCCGGGCGAAGTCATCCCCAGCCGGGATTTCTATTCGTATGAGTCGAAGTATATCGACGACAGCTCCCGGTTGATCATCCCGGCCCCCCTCGCGCCTGAGAAGACCCGCGAGGCCCAAGAACTGGCGGTGCGTGTCTGCAAGGCGATCGACTGCGCAGGCATGGCCCGGGTCGATTTCCTGCTCGACCGAGAGTCGCAGGCGTTGTGGGTCAACGAAGCCAACACGCTGCCTGGGTTTACCCAGATCAGCATGTATCCGAAACTGTGGGAGGCCACGGGCATCCCGTATCCGCAGCTCCTGGACAAACTCATTGAACTTGGTTTTCAACGACATGCGGAAAATGTGCGCAATGAGCGGTCGTACGAAAGCGCATCGCCCGCATCGAAACGTTAGGGCAGACGTCGCATGAGTCAAACCGGTCTTCGTCGAGAGAATGTCGGGCGCGCCAGTCAACTCCGCCAGAAGCGGCAGGGGCGGACGGCGCGCGCCGCGCGCCAAACGTATGCCAGCACGACCCGCACGACGTGGGAACCACCGCGACGCGCACCGGTTTCTCGCGCCCGCCGCCGCTACGATATAGCCCTCGGCCAGCCGGGAGTCGAAGTCAGCTTGCCGAGTATTCCGCTCACCTTCAATGCACGCACGCTGGCGATCGCCCTGGCTCTGATGTGCGGTGCAGGCATGCTGTTCTTCCTCTCGGGGGCCGTTTTCGAGGCCGGGGCGCCCACCGTGCGGGGCAACCTCTATCTGCCGGCCGAGGTGGTTGGTGGCGCATCGGGCGTGGAGGGCGCGAACGTGTTCAGTCTTTCGCCGCTCGAAGTAAACCGAGTGCTCGTTGCGGCCAACCCCGGCGTGCGCCACGTGCGGATGAACATCGGCTGGCCCAATCGGGTGACCCTCACCGTCGAAGAGCGAGTGCCGATCCTCGCCTGGCAGCAAGGCGCCACGCGCTACTGGGTGGACGCCGAGGGCGTGTTCTTCGTGGCACCCGGCGATCGCGCAGGCTTGGTCGCGGTCGACGTGCCTGAGGCCGGCCCCGAGGTGCGCCTGAACTCGCAGCCGTCGGTGGATCCGCAGGTGGTATCGGGTGCCCTGCAACTCATGGCCGCTTTCCCCGAAATGGCTCCGGTGGTCTACGACGCCCGCCGTGGCCTGGGGTTGCACGACCCGCGCGGGTGGGCGGTGTATTTCGGCACGGCCGCGGACATCGGCCGGAAGGCGGATCTCTATCAGCGAGTTATCTCGGGCATCCTGGCGCGGGGCGTGACCCCGCGATGGGTGAGCGTGGAGGACCTGCGCCAGCCGTATTACCACCAGTAGCCTGGCTGGCCTCAAGGAAGCGCATGACTGCGAATCTGTTTACCGGCATTGATGTGGGCACGACCAAAATCTGCACCCTGGTGGCGCAGGAGACCGAGGACGGCGGCCTGCAGATCATCGGCGTGGGGATTGAGCCCTCGCGCGGCTTGCGCAAGGGTGTGGTGGTTAACGTCGAGGATGCGGCGCGCGCCATCGCGGCCTCGATCGAGAAGGCCCAACGTACCGCCGGCTACGAGATTGCCTCCGCCGTCGTGAGCCTGGCCGGGGCGCAAGTCTCGTCGATCAACAGCCGCGGCGTGGTGGGCGTCTCGGGCGATGTGATCTCTGCCGAGGACGTCGCGCGCGCCAATGAGGCCGCACGCGCCATCGCCGTTCCCTACGACCGCCAGGTGGTGCATGTCTTGCCGCGCGGTTTCGTAGTGGATGGGCAGGAGGGCATCCGCAACCCGGTGGGGATGCACGGCTTCCGCCTGGAAGTGGAAACCCACATCATTACCGCCGCCACGACCGCGCTGCAGAACTTGGCCCAGTGCGTTCAGGCCTGCGGTGTGGAGGTGGAAGGCTTCGTGCTCAACCCGTTAGCCTCGGCTGAGGCGGTGCTGCGCGATACCGAGCGCGACATGGGCGCGGGCGTCGTGGACATTGGCGGCGGAACAACCGACATCGCCCTCTTCCACGAGGGAACGGTGAGCCATACGGCCGTGCTTCCGATCGGCGGCAATCACGTCACCTCGGATATCGCCCATGGCCTACGCATGCCGGGCGAGGTAGCCGAAACAGTCAAGCTGACTCATGGGCACGCCATCCCTTCCGAGATTCAACCTGGCGAAAGCTTCTTGGTACGGCCTTTCGGCGAGGAAGCTCCGGTAGAAGTCCAGCGGGCGGACCTGGTAGCCATCATCCAGCCACGCATGGAAGAGGTGTTCTCGCTGGTGCTACAAGAGATTGAGCGGGTGGGTGCAGTCAACTACTTGCCGGCGGGCATCGTGCTCACCGGCGGCGGCAGCCGATTGCCGGGTGTGCGCCGTTTGGCAGCCGACATCCTCAATATGCCCGTGCGGGTTGCGGGCCCCGGCGAATTGCGCGGTTTGGTGGATCAACTGAGCAGCCCCGCCTATTCAACCAGCGTGGGTCTGTTGCTGTGGCTGCAACATGTCGCGGTCAACGAGGGTCCGGCGGTGCCGGCCCCGCGCCGCCGCGGACGTGGAGAGCGCCCCTCGGTCGATTGGGGGCAGATCAAGGATTTTCTGAAGCGGCTTGCACCCTAGGCCCGCGGCTCCCGGTCGAGAGGAATGGGTTCGCCCATGGCCAGGCAGCACGGGCACATTTCGAGAGGAGGATCCATGGCTTCCGTTCAACAGGTCGAAACGTTCGCACGCATCAAAGTCATCGGGGTAGGTGGCGCCGGTCAGAATGCGGTCAATCGCATGATCGCAGAGGGGTTGGCGGGGATCGAATTCATCTCGGTCAACACAGATGCACAGGCCCTGCTCCTGTCGAACGCGAGCACCCGCGTTCGAATCGGCGAGAAGATCACCCGCGGTCTGGGGGCGGGGGGCAACCCGGATGTCGGTCGCAAGTCCGCCGAGGAGTCGGCGGAGGAGCTGTACGAGGTGATCAAGGGCGCCGACATGGTCTTCATCACCGGGGGCATGGGCGGCGGGACCGGTACCGGCGCTATGCCGATCGTGGCCCAGATCTCCAAGGAAGTGGGCGCACTGGCCATCGGCGTGGTCACCCGTCCCTTCAGCTTCGAAGGCTCGCGGCGGTCGCAATCGGCCGAGGGCGGCATCGGCAAGCTCAAGGAGCATGTCGATACGCTTATCGTCATTCCCAATGACCGATTGCTGCAACTTGTTGAAAAGCGGGCCAGCCTGCAGGAGTCCTTCAAGCTGGCCGACGACGTGCTGCGCCAAGGCATCCAGGGCATCTCGGAACTCATCACCGTCCCTGGCCTGATCAACCTCGACTTCGCCGACGTGCGGACGATCATGTCGGAGGGCGGCGCGGCCTTGATGGCCGTCGGCCGCGCCGCGGGCGAGGACCGCGCGCGCAAGGCGGCCGAGATGGCCATCTCGAGCCAATTGCTCGACATCACCATTGACGGTGCGCGGGGCATCTTGTTCAACGTCACCGGCGGGCCGGACTTGAGCCTGTTTGAGGTCAACGATGCGGCGGCGATCATCAAGGAGACAGCCCACCCGGATGTCAACTTGATCTTCGGCGCGGTCATCGACCCGACCATGGGTGACGAGATCCGCATCACCGTCATCGCCACCGGATTCGAGCGCACAGCCATGCCGCGCAAGCTGGAACGGCCGGCGGCGAAATCCACTGGGCGCGCTGCAGCGACGGCCCAGCTCATGGCGCCGGCCTCCGGTGCGCGGCAAGCCAAAGTGCCCGCCTTCGCCGAATCCATGGCGCGGCCTCAACAGATGTCGGTGGACGACCTGGACGTTCCGGCCTTCCTGCGGCGCCCGCGCCAGTAGGTGCTGCGGAGGCCGCGAATGGGGGAAAGCGTGAATAGTGGAAGCGGGTTCCGCCTCTCGTGTGATTGCCGCGGGGGTGTTCCCGAGTACATGATGCCTTGAGCCTCCTCTCGCTCAGGGGTCAACGACCAGACCTCCCTGACGTCCGATCGGCGTTGGGGAGGTCTGGTTTTTGGCCTGCGAGCAAGACATGCATCCACCCGCGCGGTCTTGAGCGCCTTCGGTCGCGTCTCGCGGAGGGTGTGCGGCGCAATGGGGTGCGTCGCCAGGGGCAGGCGATTAGATTGAAGAGAGCGTGTCGATCGGCGCGAATACAGAGGGGTCAGGCATCAAGCGCGATGCAGATTCCGCGACAGACCCCGGATCGTCACGGAACGTGTTTTTCGGCGCCATCTGCGCATAGCCACCGAGATTACTCAAGTTGGCCGAGCTTGACATCTTGTTTTTGGCCTAGATTCTTGCCATTGCGTCCGCTTGCTTCGGAGCGGACGCCCGTCCTTGGAGAAGAATCGATGGCCAGGTTGGCGATTCGCCAAGATCCGATTGAGGGGGAAGCCAATTCCGTCGGTTGGGACCGAGGCAACGCAGGATTGCCATTCGCGCTGGAGCTTGGGAGCTTGCGACGAAGAACCGATCAGATGTCAGCCCGCGTTCTCACGTTGACGGCCTCGAGTTGAGCGGAGTACGCCCACAGCGCGGGCGTACCGCCCGTGTGCCAGAAGAGTACACGCGCGCCGGGCGGAATCTCGCCCGCGCGTATCATGGACAGCATGCCCCCGGCCGCTCTGCCGGTGTAAACGGGGTCGAGCAGCATGCCCTCCATGCGCGCGAAGAGAGTGATGGCTCCCAGCTCGAGCGCATCCGGCTTGCCGTAGCCCGCGCCGACAAAACGGTCATCCACAATCAGCTCCTCTGGGCGAAAGCGGGGTTCGGCTCCAACCTTCTCAGCAGTGCGGTTAGCGAGTTCGGCTACCTGATCGCGGAACGGCGAGGAGGGCTTATCGACGCTGATCCCGTGCAGGCGAGCCTTGAGACCGGCCAGCCGGGCTCCCAGCGCCAACCCAGCTTGGGTGCCCCCGGAGGAGGAGGCAAAGACTACCCATTCAACCTCAACTTGTTGAGCCGCGAATTCCAGCATGGCCACGGCGTAGGCGGCAGCACCAATTGGATTCGAGCCGCCGTACGGGATGAGATAGGGTTGATGGCCGGCCTGTTTCTCTCTTTCGAGCACCTGGTCCATCATTTCATCGCGACCCAGGCCCTCCGTCCAAACGATCTCCGCACCGAGCAGCCTGTCGAGCAAGATGTTGCCCGTGGAGGTCTGCGCCTGGGACTTCTCACCGGAGAGAATGAGCACGCAGCGCAGGCCCATGCGCGCCGCCGCGGCCGCTGTCTGCCGGCAGTGGTTGGATTGCGGCGCGCCGGCGGTGATCAATGTCTTCGCGCCGGCCGAGATTGCGTCGGCCACAAGGTATTCAAGTTTACGAGTCTTGTTGCCGCCCATCGCGAGGCCGGTCAGGTCGTCGCGCTTAACGTAGATTTGGCAGCCGAGGTGCCTACTAAGCCTCGGCAACTCCTCAATCGGCGTGGGCAGGGCTGCCAGCGGCACCCTCGCCAAGCGAATGTCTCTCATGGCAAACCTCTCCGGGTTCCGATTGCCTCGGCCTGGTTGACCAGACCGGCACCGACGAACAGGCGGCGTGGGCATCCTTATCCAGAATGGGAGGCGAGCCCAAAGGGCGCCTCAATCGCACCACCGGCGCGCACCGAGATACACTGATTCCACTAGGCCGGTCGTGGGCGGCAACAACAGCGCGCGGGATGCGCCGGATCTCTACCCCCCAGCCAGACCGCCCTCGCTCATTGCCGTCCGCCGGATGCGACCGCGGGCCGCGAGCCGCATCAACCCCAGCACGCGGGGAAGGATGAGCGCATACGCGGTGTACAGCGCACGGTTCGGGGCGAAATCCCATGCGCCCAGATGGCGAACGAAGCGGCCGCCGAAGCCCTGCTTGAAGTTGAAGACGCCCCACAGCGGGTCCTGTGGGTTGGGTGTGTCGGGCGCGCCCCACAAGTCGTAGGTTGTGCATCCCTGGGCGCGTGCCCAGCGCATCGCTTCCCACTGGAGAAGATGATTGGGCATTTTCTCGCGGTCGGTCTCGAGCGACATGCCGTACACGTACCACGCCCGGCGCGCATAGGAAAACACGATGACGGCGGCAATCGGATGACCTTCCGATTCGGCGATGAAGGCCTGGGCCAATCCCGCGCGGATGAAAGCTCCCCAGGCCGCATCGTAGTAGGCTTCATCGCGAATGATGAACCCATCCCGGTGAGCCGTGGCCGCGTACATGCGGTATAGCATGGGCAAGTCGGCCAAAGCGCCATGGCGCACGACGACTCCCTTGCGCGCGGCCAGTCGGATGTTGTAGCGCGTCTTCTGCTTCATTGCGGCCAGCAAGGCGTCTTCGGTGGGTGCGAGGTCGAGCACGACGGTGCTGCGGAACTGAACCTGCTCAGGCGAGGGCCGCCAGCCGCGCCGCGCGAGGAGCCCGGCAAGCTGCTCGCCTTCGGCGTGGGTCTGTTCGAGAGGATCCTCGGCGCCGCGAGAAGCCTGCGGAATGTCCGGATCGATTTTGATCTGTATCGCTCGCCGGATGCGGGCCTGGCCTTCGAGGTCGGCCAGTACCCGTCCCAGACTCGGCTCATCGTGAGTCCCCAGCAACGGCCCTTTGGGCACGTAGGCAACGGAAAAGGTGAGCGGCCCAAGGCGCAGGCTCCGTTCGAGCACCTGGGCCACCGCCGAAGCGTTCCTCGCCGAATCGGCCTCGTCCACCCAAACCCAGCGCGTGGGGTGCCATCCGAAACGCGCCTTGAATTCCCCCCATTCCCAGGCCTGCATGAAATTCGCCGCAGGGAGAGAACTGACCGCGGCGTGCCACGCTTGTGGGGAGGTAACCGGGGTGGCGCGGATCACACGGCCTCCATGCGCCGCAAGCGGAGCACGAGCATCACGGCCCGGAACACGGCGGGAGCGTACACGCGTTGCCACGTGCCAACAGTGCGCTCCAAGCGTCCACCGAACCCGCGCTTGAAGCGATACACGCCCCACAAGCCGTCCGATCGCGACGCAAAGTCGCTCTCCAAGGTCCGCTCGTCGAAGTCGGGCACGCCCCACATGTCGTAGGTCATGCAGCCCCGCGACCGGGCCCAGCGCATCGCCTCCCACTGGAGCAGGTAAGGGGCCATGAGCTGGCGCGATTCGCTGCTCGACGCGCCGTAGAAGTACCACGCTCGTCTGCCCATGGCGAAGACCATCAGCGCCGCCAGCGGGTGCCCCGCGTGCTCTGCGAAGAGCAGCCGAACCCGATTGTTTGGCGAGAACAACTCGTAGGCCGCCTTGTAGTATGCCGGCGAATGTGCGGCAAACTCGTCGCGTGCGGTCGTTTCCTGCATGAGGGTGTAGAAGCTTCGCGTGTCGTCACCGGCGCGCACGAGCACCCCATGGCGCCTGGCCAGGTTGATGTTGTAGCGAGTCTTCTGCTTCATCCGTGCCAGGATATCGTCTTCGCTGCCCGACAGGTCCACGACGATTGTGCGCGGCGGCTGCACGCTGAGGCGGCTTGGTTGCAGGTTGAGGCGTGCCAGGCCGGTGCGCGTCGATTGCGCGTCCTGCAGGTCGGGTTCGACGAGCAGCACCACGACCCGCTGGCTCTGCAGCATCCTGTCGAGTGCTGGCAGCAGTTCGGCTAGGGATCGTTCGGAGGCGGGCAGGGGACCGCGAGGAATGTAAGCCAGGCTGAGACCCAAAGGCAGGCGCCGCAGAAGAACCAGGGCGCCTGCCTCACTCTCAATGATTGGATGTGATTTCCAGCCGAAGCGGGATTTCAGTTCACCCCATTCGCGCGTCTGAAGGATGTGAGCTTCGGGGTGTCGGGCGAGAAACCCATCCCACTCGCTGGGCTGGTTCACGCGGCGATTATACCAGCCGCATTCCTTAGCGAACCTGATTGAAGTTGACGATCAACAGGTTGTGCTCGCAGTCTGCGTAGGTCGTCAGGTACACCTTCTCGGAGAGAGGCATGCCCGCCGCATCCACAGCCTGCACCCACAACGTGTGATCTGAGACAACCGGCTGGGTACCCAGGTTAAACTCGTAACCGCCCGGGCCGTACTCGGGCGCGCTGCCGGTGATGGCGTCCTGATCGAAGGCGCGGCTGTTCCACAGGCCTTCGAGGTGGACAAGCAGGTAGGAAATGGGTGCGCCGTTGTTCGGGCCGAAGATCTGACCCGAAATCCCGGTCCATGAACATCCCTTGAACCCTTGCGCGGCTTTGATCCCGCTTGGCTGTAGCACAAGCGGGAAGGG
>JBGOXY010000006.1:0-24168 GCA_041479415.1 Anaerolineae bacterium | reverse complement strand
CCCAGGCAGAAGAACGAATGGCCAGCGCGATGCGCTCGCCTTCCCAACGCCAAATCAACCTGCCGCTCAACTCCGGGCGCATCAGCACCCCGCCGCTCAACACGCTGCAAATCATGATCCAGCAAATTCTGCAGGTGGATGGTTTCGACGGCTTGCTCGATCTCTACCTGCTCGACCTACGCAACGCTAGCGAGTTGCACATGGTCACATTGGGCGGGAAGGATTTGCCGCGCGAGCCGGATGTGGCCTTCTCCGCCGCCAGCGTGGCCAAGATCGGCATCATGGTCGGCGTCTACCGCTACCTGGGGTCGGATCTCGACCCCGAAGCCGCGCGCTGGCTGGAGGAAATGATCACCCTCTCGGGCAACGATCCCGCCGATTGGCTGATGGAGCGGATCGACGAGGTGCGCGGCCCGCTGCAGGTTAGCGAGATGCTGCGCCAACTCGGGCTGGAGAACACGTTTCTGGCGGGCTACTACCGGCCGGGGTCTCCGGTGCTGCGCACATTCACCACTCCTGCCAATCAACGTAGTGACGTCAACACCCGCCCCGACGTGTACATCCAGACCACACCGACCGACATCGGCTCGCTGTTAGCAGATATCTACCGCTGCACCCAGGGCGGCGGCACCTTGCGGGTCGTCTTTCCCGAGCAGTTTTCGCCCGAAGTGTGTGGCCGCATGCTGGACGTGCTCTCGCGCAACAAGATCGGGGTGCTGATCGAGGCCGGCGTGCCCGACGGAACCCGCGTCGCCCACAAGCATGGTTGGACCGAGGAGTCCCAGGGGCTGGGGGCGCTGAGCGACGCGGGGGTTGTCTTCACCCCAGGCGGCGACTACGTCCTGACCGTTTTCCTGTGGAAAGAGGGCGGCATGGTGTGGGAGCGGGATTCACGCGTTCTGGCTGATATTTCCCGGGCTACCTACAATTACTTCAATCTGCCGGTGGAGTAACCACCCAGGACTGTTGCACGTGAAACATCACCCATCCCAGTCCGCAGGCTGGGCGGCGGCCTGCACCGGCGTTGTCCGAGCTTCCAGGCTGTGATACACTGCCGGCACTTCGCACCGCTGCCGGCCATGCTGCGCCCGCGAAGACCATCGGTTCAGTCCTGCCCAATCGTGTGATCGTCGCCACCCGCATATTCTTCCTTAAGGAGGAGAATGTTCAGATCACCGCGCACTCCCTCAGGCTCGCGTGCATTCATCCTTGTGATCTCCCTTCTGGCGTTGGCAGCCATAACCTGCAGCGTCGGCGGCAGCACAACCGGGGGCGACAGCCTTCAGGCGACCAACGATGCATTGGTCGCGCAGCTTACCGCCCAGGCTGGGGGACAGCCGCTGCTGCCTGCCTCCACCCAGGAACCGGGCGCCACGACCGGCAACACCGGCGCCTCCGGGTCTTCGTTTAGCGACAACTTCTCGCAGGACCAGGGCTTCTGGTCTGTCTTCGATGGCGTCGCCATCAGCGGCAATCAGCTTCTGGTGGGGCCCTTCAAGGACTGCGCCGACATCGACGTGACCATCGCCCCAATGTGCTTCTCGGTCTGCACCCATTGCGGCATCCTCACCAACTACGACTTCACCGTGGACGGGCAGTGGACCAAGGGCCCGACCGATCGCTACATGGCGGTCATCCTGCGCTTCGACGACAAGAACGATAACAACATTCCCGATCGCGGGCAGGATTACTTCCTGGCCTTCGTCTGGACGGCGGCCCCGGTGGACGGCAGCAACTTCCAGGTGTGGGAGTACATTCCGATCAGCAAGACCGCGCCTTGGCTGTTCAGTTTCTCCGATAGCGGGCCTTTTTTCGGTGGCGACACGGTCAACACGATGCGCTTCGTCTCTTCCCAAGATGGACACCGGATCGACATCTACGGCGATGCCGGTATTCGCGCCGCGACACTGACCCTGGACAAGCCGATCATCGACGAGCGACTGCTAGCAAGCCGCCAGTTCTCCCTCACTCGCGACTTGCCGCCTGTGACCTCGGGCAAGATCGGGCTGGGAGTCATCCGGCGCGGCGTGCAAGCGGCATTCTCCAACTTCTCGATCACCATCCCCTAGAGCGCACCACGCCGAAAAGCAACGAGCCGTTCACGTGAGCGGCTCGTTTGCGTTATCATCGCGACGATGAACTCATCTCCCCCGGTCTGCGACTACGAAGGCTCTCACTATCAAGAGGAGTTCTGGGAGCGCGGCCAGCGCGCCTACGAGGACGCCTGCGAAGCCCAAACGCTGCGCAGGCTGCTGCCGCGCGGCGGCCGGCTGCTACTCGAGCTGGGCGCCGGTGCGGGGCGCAACACATCCCGCTACACCGGTTACGATCGGATCGTCTTGCTCGACTACTCGCGGACCCAACTCGCCCAGGCACGTGAGCACCTCGGCGGTGAGCCCCGTTACATGTATGTTGCCGCGAACATCTACCGCCTGCCATTCGTCGACGGGTTGTTCGACGGCGCCACGCTCATCCGAACGCTACACCACTTGGCCCAGCCCGCCGAGGCGCTGATCGAAATCCGACGCGTGATTGCCGAGAAGGCTATATTCCTGCTCGAGTACGCTAACAAACAAAACCTCAAAGCCATTGCACGCTACGCGCTACGCCGTCAGACCTGGAGCCCATTCACCCTCGAGCCGATCGAATTTGCGCCGCTCAACTTCGATTTTCATCCACGCGCCGTGCGTGCCTGGCTTTCCCAGGCCGGGTTTCGCCTTGAACGCCAGGTCACCGTCTCACACTTCCGCGTAGGATGGATGAAGCGCGCGCTGCCCACGCGCATGCTCGTCGCGCTCGATCGATGGGCGGGCACCACCGGTGATCTCTGGCAGCTCTCGCCAAGCGTGTTCTCGAGGGCGAGTGCCATCGGCGCGTCGACAACGGCCAAGGGTTTCTTCCAATGCCCGGCGTGCGGGGGGTCAACCCTGGAGGAGGTCGCGCCAGTCCATGACCCCACCGGCTTGCGCTGCTCCACCTGCCACCGGCTGTGGCCGCTGCACGATGGGATCTACGACTTCAAGGAAGCGATCGAGGTCTGAGCCAGCACCTGCCATACGGCCTCGGCCGCATCCACGGCGGCCATCGGCCGAGCGATGCGCCGACAAGTATCGGCGTAACGCGCCAACTCCGCAGGTGAGGCCAGCCAATGGGCAACGGCCTGGGCCGCGTTGCGCGGTCCAGGCGCCCAGACACCCGCGCCCTCGTCTTCTACGTACTGAACATTACCCTCTTCTTGGCCGGGCAAACGGCTGTACAGCACCATCGGCAACCCGGCGTTGAGCGCCTCGCTGATCGTGCCAGGGCCTGCCTTCGTCACCAGGATGTCGGCGGCGCGCATCATCGCGGGCATCTCATTCACAAACCCGTAGATGTGCGTTGGAATCTCCCATGGAACCGCTTCGAGGCGTGCTCGAAGTTTGGCATTCCTTCCTGCCACAACAGCAATACTGCAATTTCTATTGCTTTCGGCAATGGCACGCGCGGTCGAGAAGATCGGGCCCATCCCTTCGCCGCCACCGACCAGCAGTACCGTTGGCACGTCATTCGTCCAACCCAACTCCCGCCGCAGCTCGGCCTTATTGCCCGGTGGTGCGCAAAAGCGCTTGTTCACTGGAAGCCCAACTACCCGCATCCGATCTGCCTGCATCCCGAAGCGCAAACCGCGCCGGAGTGCTTCCTCGGTTGGAACCAGGCACAAATCGGTCCGCCGGTGGTACCACAGCGCGTGGGTCGAGACGAGATCGGTGACTTGGGTGATGAAGGGCGGCCGCCGTTTGCCGAGTGCGCGCAACACTGGCGCATTGAACAGCGGATGGAAATTGACCACCAGGTCCGCGGGATGCTCGCGGACTAACTGGCGCGCGGCATTGCGAACCCACGGCCAAAAGGTGGCCGTGATGGCCCGCGCCCGGCTGTGTCCATCGCTGGCCTTGTAGCCCAACTCCCACGCCCGCGGCCAGCGGACAAGGCGCGGATACCACTTGGGCATGCGGTTCAGTGGGTAGGGAGCATAGGCGACGAAGACATCCACCATATCCATCGCGGCCTGGCCTGGATGGGCGTCTTCAAGCGCTTCGACAACGGCTTCGGCCGCGCTGCGGTGTCCGCCGCCGGTATCCGAGAAGAGAACCAGAATACGCGGAAATCCGTTACGAGGCCGTGGGTTCATGCAAACCTCGGTTCGCCCCGTGCTTCATGCGCTTGGCAAGATCTCGACGCGACAAGAGGATGCGATGTCCACAGCCGCGACAGGTCAAACCAATATCCGCCCCCAAGCGGACCACATTCCACTCGCTGCTGCCGCACGGATGCGGCTTGCGCATCCGCACGACGTCGCCGAGTGCCAGATCAGGCAACATGCCGTGGATTATACAGTCGGCCGGAGGCAGCGTGGTAGAATTAGCCAGCGAGGTTCGCGACTTCATCATGCGCTGCACTGCCGGCCCTCTCCGCGCGTTCTCCTCGGGCACTCCTCGGTCTTCTCAATCGCAGCGTGGGCGGCAGAAGCGCACCAGGAGCAATAGTCATGGACAAGGAACGAGGCTCCTTCACCGTTAAGAAGGGGCTGGCACAAATGCTCAAGGGCGGTGTGATCATGGACGTGGTCACGCCCGATCACGCCCGCATCGCGGAAGAGGCAGGGGCCTGCGCGGTGATGGCGCTGGAACGTGTGCCGGCCGACATTCGCGCCCAGGGCGGGGTGGCGCGCATGAGCGACCCGGGCCTCATCCAGCAGATCATGGAGACCGTCACCATTCCGGTCATGGCCAAATGCCGCATCGGCCACTTCGTCGAAGCCCAGGTGCTGGAGGCGATCGGCGTCGATTTCATTGATGAGTCCGAGGTCCTGACGCCGGCCGACGAGGAGCACCACATCCTTAAACATCCGTTTGGTGTGCCTTTCGTGTGCGGTGCGCGCAACCTGGGCGAAGCCTTGCGGCGCATCGGCGAAGGTGCCGCCATGATCCGAACCAAGGGCGAGGCGGGCACGGGCGATGTGGTCGAGGCGGTGCGCCACGCGCGCGCCGTGCTGGGCGACATCCGGCGCCTGCAATCGATGGCCGATGAGGAGTTGATGGCTTACGCCAAATCGATCGGCGCACCCTACGAGTGGGTCCTTGAGACCAAGAGTCTGGGGCGTCTGCCCGTGGTCAATTTCGCCGCGGGCGGCGTGGCGACTCCGGCCGATGCAGCCCTGATGATGCAGCTCGGCGTGGACGGCGTGTTCGTCGGCTCGGGCATCTTCAAGTCGGGCGATCCGGCCAAGCGCGCCGCCGCCATTGTCAAAGCGGTGACTCACTTCCGCGAGCCGCATATCCTGGCCGAGGTCAGCCGCGACTTGGGCGAGCCGATGGTCGGGCGACAGATCAGCGCCATCCCGAAAGATGAGTTAATCGCCGGGCGCGGTTGGTAGCCGCCGCTCTGCCTGCACCTCGCACCGGCGGGCCGTGAGAGGGCTATGCGTATCGGAGTGCTCGCGCTACAAGGGGATTTTGCCGAACACGGCGCCGTCCTGCAACGCATCGGCGTCGTGCCCATCGAGGTGCGCCTGGCAGCGCACCTCGATGGGCTGCTCGGCCTGATTATCCCGGGAGGGGAATCGACAACCATCGGCAAGCTGGCGGTAGATTTCGGTCTGATCGATCCACTGCGTGCATTTGCCCGCCAGCATGCCGTGTGGGGAACCTGCGCTGGAGCGATTCTGCTCTCGCGCGATGCCCGGCGCGCGCAGCCGTTGCTTGAATTGATGGATATCACCATCCGCCGCAACGCCTTCGGCCGGCAAGTCGACAGCTTCGAGGTCCTTCTGCAGGCACCGGCCTTATCGGGTGTTGATGACGGGCGGGAGGGTCCCTTCCCCGCCGTCTTCATTCGCGCGCCGCTCATCGAGCGGGTGGGGGCCGGGGTTGAAGTGGTGGCCCGCCTACAAGATGGCACGATCGTCGCTGCGCGCCAGGGACGGTGGCTGGCGACCTCTTTCCATCCCGAGTTGACCGGCGACGATCGGTTCCACCGCTACTTTCTGCGCCTGTGCACCCAGGGCGCGTGAGGACCGCGACGCACGCGAGCTACGGCACCCCAAGGCACTCTGGCGGACGATGATTCGCCCCTTCGAGCTTCACGACCTGGCTGGGTTACGACGGCTCGCCGAGCACGGGCTGTGCCTCGACACGCGTCTTGCGCTCACCCGCGAGGTGCGCTCGCTGCCGACCGCCTTCTGGGCCAGCCTATTCCCCGGCACACTGGCAAGGACGTACGTATGGGAAGGCCCGCGCGGCACGGAAGCCTATGCCCAACTGCGGCACGGCGAGGGCTCGTCGCTGGCGCGATTGATGTTCCTGGCCCCGCGTCAGTTCCTCGACGCTCGCACGTGCGGTTCGCTGGTCGAGGGTTTGCTGCGCGAGGCCGGACGGCGGGGTGCGCAACACCTGCTGGCCGAGGCCGAAGAGGGCAGCCCCATTTTCGGCTTCTTGCGCCAAGAAGGTTTTGCAGTTTACGCCCGCCAGGCCGTGTGGGCGCTCGATCAGCCGCGAACCGTCAGTATGCCCCCGGCCGGTGTGCTCCGCCCGCAGCGCGCGCGTGACCTGCTGACGGTGCGCAGCCTGTATGCGGCCGTGGTGCCGGCGCTCATTGCGCAGGTCGAACCGGCTCCGCGCGAGGCGCGCGGCTGGGTGTTGTTCCAGGAGAGCGACCTCGTCGGTTCGATCGATGTGCAATCCGGCCCACGAGGCATCTGGCTCGAACCGTTCTTTCACCCGGCCGCTCGCGATGTGGCCGAGGCGATGCACTCGATCTTGGCCAACCTGCGGCCGACCGCCGCGCGGCCGGCTTATGTCTGCGTGCGTTCGTACCAGAACTGGCTTGGGCCGATTCTGGCGGAGGCCGGACTTGCGCGCTGGGGCGAACAGGCCGTTCTGGTGCGGCGCATCGTCGTCCCGATCAGTGAGCGGCGTACACTGAGCGCACCCGCCATCGAACACAGTGCCACGCGAGCCACGCCCATCCGCGGCCACAGCTAAGGCGCCCACCCTCAACCGGCGAGAGCTTCCTTCTATGACCCAACGCAAGATAACCGACGACCTAAACGCGATGCTGGAGGTCCTGCCATCCACGATCAGCGAATCGCTGCATCGCGTGGACCACTGGGACGAACTCTTGGAGGTTATCCTTGACCTGGGGCGAGTCCCGACGGCGCGCTACCTCGACGGCGAGACGGTACTTGACGAACACGAAGTGACGCGCGAGTTGATCGACTTCGTCGTCAGCCGCATCGGCGAGTTCGATGCCGATAACCGAGCCGGCATGGAACGCACGCTGCACCGCATCTCCGCTATCCGCAACCGGCGCGGCCACATCGTCGGGCTCACCTGCCGCGTGGGGCGTGCGGTCTACGGCACCATCGACATCATTGAGGATCTCGTCGCCTCGGGCAAGAGCCTGTTGCTGCTGGGACGCCCGGGCATTGGCAAGACCACCATGCTGCGTGAGGCAGCCCGCATTCTGGCGGACGCCAAGCGGGTCGTGATTGTCGACACCTCCAACGAAATCGGTGGCGACGGCGACGTGCCTCACCCTGCCGTGGGACGCGCCCGGCGCATGCAGGTACGCCAGCCCTCATTGCAGCACGAGGTGATGATCGAGGCGGTGGAGAACCACAACCCCGAGGTGATCGTCATCGACGAGATCGGGCGTGAATTGGAGGCGGCGGCGGCGCGCACGATTGCCGAACGCGGGGTGCAGCTCATCGGCACGGCCCACGGCATCACGCTCGACAACATCCTGCTCAACCCTACCCTGGCCGACCTGGTGGGCGGGATCGAGTCGGTCACCCTTTCGGATGAAGAGGCCCGCCGCCGCGGAACACAAAAGACCGTCCTCGAGCGGCGCGCCCCGCCTACCTTCGACATCTTGATTGAGATTCAGGACCGCGAGCGCCTGGCCATTCATCTGGACGTGGCGGCGGCGGTGGATGCCGTACTGCGCGGGCGGCCGCTGCCGCCGCAGCTGCGCTACCGCGACGAGCACAACGAGGTACATATCGAGGCCTTGGCCATCGAGGCACCGCCCGGCCGACGGACGCGCACCAGCCCGAACGCGGAAGGCGGCATGCCCTGGGGCGGAGCCCATCGCCAGAGGCCACTGGCGGCCGAACCGCCCAGCCTCGCGGGTGAGGCGTTGCCCTTCTCGCCCACGCCGCCGCACATGCCGGCCAGCCGCCGCCAACCGATCCGGGTCTATCCCTACGGCGTGGCGCGCAACCGTCTGGAGCAAGCAGCGCGCTACCTGCATGTGCCGGTCACGGTGGTCACGGACTTGGGCGAGGCGCAGGCGGTGGTGACGCTCAAAGCCTACTACCGCCGCCGCCAGCATCTGATCGAGGATGCCGAGCGGCGCGGCATTTCGATCTATGTGCTGCGCGCGAATACCGTCGGCCAGATGGAGAGTTTTCTTTCCGATCTGTTTGACCTCAACCACGCGGCGCCCGACGACAGCCTGCTCGAGGTGGCCATGGAGGAGACGCGCCGCGCGGTGCAGGATGTGCTCACCGGCACGCGTTCGGTCGACCTGACGCCGGCCTCGGCGTATATCCGCCGCCTGCAACACCAGCAGGCCCGCCAGTCCAACCTGCTCTCCCAATCCTACGGCAAGGAACCGCACCGGCGGGTGCGCATCTTCCGGGAATAGGCCATGAATCTCTTCATCACACTCGAAGGGCCGGAAGGCAGCGGGAAGTCGACTCAGGCGCCGCGCCTGGCGGAGTACCTGCGGCAAAAGGGCTGGCAGGTATTGCTCACGCGCGAGCCGGGCGGGACGTTCATCGGCGACCAGATTCGCAGGGTGCTGCACGACCTGGGCAATATTTCGATGCACCCGCGCACCGAGTTGCTGCTTTACTCGGCGTCACGAGCGCAAATCGTCAATGAGGTCATCCGCGGACACCTGGCCTCGGGGGGCACGGTGGTCTGCGACCGCTACGCGGATTCGTCGATGGCCTATCAGGGGTACGGACAGGGGCTGCCGCTCGAAGACTTGCATGCCATCACTGAGTTCGCAACCGGGGGCCTGAAACCCGACCTGACGCTGCTGCTCGACTTGCCCGTGGCCATGGGCCTGGCACGGCGGCGCGGCACCAATGAGTGGAATCGTCTGGACGCCTACCAGATCGAATTTCACGAACGCGTGCGGGCGGGGTACGCGCAGATGGTGATGGCCGAGCCCAAGCGCTGGGTTGTAGTCGACGCCAGCCTGGAGGCCGAGGCGGTGTGGCAGCAAATGCACGAGCGGCTGGAGGCCTGGCTCGCGTCGCGCTAGAAGTCGTCCTCGGCGTCGCTGCCGCCGTCGCCGCCCAACCCGGGGATCGAGCTCTCCACGTCGTCCGGGCTTTCACCCGCCTCCAGCCGGTCGACGGCGTCGTCAAACTCCGGCCCCATCTCTTCACCAGTCTCTTGGGACATGCGTCGCATCATGCGCGCCATCGATTGGGGATCGTTCTCGTCCACATCGCCCCACGAAGACGGGTCCGAGAGCGTCTCGAGGCGTGACTCTTCTGAGCGCGCCATGCGCACCCGGCCTATCTTGCGGCGCAGCTGGGCGCCGCCGCAGTGCGGGCAGGTGGGGGCCGCGGTTCCGTATTCGGCGATGGTCAGGTAGAGCGAAACCACGCGCTTGCAGTCCATACAGCGGAACTCGTACTCGGGCATGCTCAGCCTCTCACAGCGCGTTCCACGATCGCAATGTCCTGAGTTATCATTATAACGACCCGCGCCAGGTGGCGCCCGACAGGAGACCACGTGCCAGACGATCCATACGCTCGACCGCGCTATCCGCTGCTCATCGTGCTCTCCGGCCCGTCGGGCGTGGGCAAAGACAGCGTCATCCGCGAGATGAAATCGCGCGGGCTGCCGTTGCATTTCGTGGTCACGGCCACCACCCGCCCGCCGCGCGAGGAGGAGGTCGAAGGACGTGATTATCTGTTCATCTCCAAAGAGCACTTCGCCGAGATGATCGACCAGGGCGAGTTGCTCGAGTATGCCGTTGTCTACAGCGACTACAAGGGCATTCCCAAGAGTCAGGTGCGCCAGGCCCTGGCCAGTGGCCACGACGTGATCATGCGGGTGGACGTACAGGGGGCGGCAACGGTGCGCCGCTTGTGCCCGCAGGCGTTGCTCATCTTCCTCACCACGCGCAACGAGGAGGAACTTGAGACTCGTCTCAATGCACGTCGCACCGAATCGCCGGAAGAGCTCAAGCTGCGCATTGCCACAGCCCGCCAGGAGATGCAGCGTCTTGGCGAATTCGATTACGTGGTGGTCAACCCCGACCATCGTCTGAACGAGGCGGTCGCCAGCATCCTGGCCATCCTCGAAGCCGAACATTCGCGGGTAGACCAGCGTCAGGTGAGGCTGTGATCGAATCGCCTTCCGTGCTGCCTCCGGCCGCGCCGCGCCGCCGGGCGCGCCAATCATCGGTCACCTACACGTTGCTGGCCCTGACGGGCCTGGTCTTTCTGCTGTAGTCATTATCCTCTTCACTGCTGGGCACCGACCTGCCTCTGGCGTGGGGCGCCAAGATCAATGCGCTGATCAGCCAGGGCGAGGTGTGGCGTCTGGTCACTCCCCTCTTGCTTCACGCCAACCTGCTGCACGCCGGGTTTAACCTGTATGCGCTGTACGTCATTGGCCCGCAAGCCGAGGCGCTCTTCGGTCGCTGGCGCTTCCTGGCGGTGTATCTCGTCGCCGGCATGGGTGGGATCCTGGCGAGTTTCCTGATGACCGCCGAGGCTTCGGTTGGAGCATCGAGCGCGATCTTCGGCCTGGTCGGTGCGTTGCTGGTGTTCTTCTACCGCCACCGGCACGCCCTGGGTGAGTTCGGCCGGCGCGGGCTCATGAACCTGCTGTTTGTGGCGGGCATCAACCTGGTCCTGGGTCTTTCACCGGGTATCGACAACTGGGGTCACCTAGGCGGCCTCGTGGCCGGTGGGTTGCTGGCCCTCCTGCTCGGCCCCGACCTGCGGGTCGAGCGGGTTGAGGTGAGCGGCGAGAGGATCGTGAATGACCGGCGGGCCTTTCGCCGCACCTGGCCATGGGCCCTCCTGCTAGCCTTGGCCTTCCTCGCCGCGGCTCTCTTCATCCGCCCAAGCGGCTGAGGGTTCAATACATTCCCCTTGTACGACGGAGGAGGTATGTCCGTTCCGCCGCAGACGTCCTCGCCTGAGGACTTTCGCTTCTATCACCCGATTGAGATTCGTTACGGGGATATCGACGCGCAGGGCCACGTCAATAATGCCTGCTACTTCACTTACATGGAACAGACGCGCGTCCGCTATATAGGCTCGCTCGGATTGTGGGACCGGCGCGCCTTCGATTCAATCGGCATCATCCTGGCCGAGACCTCCTGCACCTTTCTGGCGCCGATTGAGATGACCGATTCCATACGTGTCGGTGTGCGCACGACGCATCTGGGCACCAAGAGCCTGACCACCGAGTACCGCTTCGAAGGGGAAGCCGGTAAGCGGCTGATGGCCACCGGGCGGGCAGTGCTCGTCGCGTACGACTATCACCAGCAGCAATCGATCCCCATTCCGCCCGATTGGCGCGAGGCGCTATCCCGCTTCGAAGGACTGCAGCCGTATCCGCCTGAGGGCAAGCCCCTCCCGCGTGCGAGGTAGCATGCGATGAAGATTGATGTGGTGCTCCCGCCCGACTTTCCGCAACGCGTACCGGCGGCGGCGCGCGCCGCCGAGGCGCTCGGCTTTGACGGGGTGTGGACCAACGAAACTCAGCACGACCCGTTTCTGCCGCTCACCCTGGTTGCGGAACACACCCAGCGAGTGGATTTCGGGACGGCCATCGCCGTAAGCTTCGCGCGCTCGCCGACCACGCTGGCACACACCGCGTGGGATCTCGCAGCCCAATCGGGCGGGCGTTTCATCCTCGGCCTGGGCACGCAGGTGCGGGCACACATTGTGCGCCGCTTCGGCATGCAATGGCCCGAGTCGGTCGCGGGTTTGCTGCGCGAGCAGATCGGCGCGTTGCGAGCCATCTGGAAAACGTGGGCGACCGGCGAGCCGCTCAACTTCCGCGGCCAGCACCTGCGCCTGACTCTCATGACTCCCTTCTTCACTCCGCCGCCGATGCCCCACACCGAGATTCCGGTTTTCATCGCTGGGGTTAACGAAGCGTTGTGCCATCTGGCGGGTGAGGTGGCCGATGGCTTCTTCGTCCATCCGCTACACACAGTGCGCTACTTGCGCGAGGTGTTGCACCCGGCCCTCGCGCTCGGCCGCGAACGGGCAGGGCGGAACGCCTCCCAGCTGCAGGTGGTGGTGACTGCCTTGGCCCACACCTCGCCCGAAGAGAAGGCGCTCGTGCGGCAGCAGATTGCCTTCTACGCCTCCACGCGTTCGTATCGGCCGGTCATGGCTCTGCACGGCTGGGGCGAGATTGCCGACCGTCTCACGCGGCTGGCTCCGCGCGGGGCATGGGCGGAGATGGGCGAACTCATCTCGGATGAAATGGTTTCCACGTTCAGTGTGGAGAGTGCGCCGGAGGAGCTGGGTGCCGCCCTCGCCGAGCGCTACGCGGGGACGGCCGACCGCCTGATGCTCTACTTGCCTTTCTCGCCTGAAGGAGAGAGCCGCTTCTGGGCGCAACTCGTGAGCAGCGTGCGAGGCACGCGTGGTGGATAATATGCCGCGCGGCGTTGAGATGTTGATCGTCGACTCCCACGAGGACCTGGCATGGAACGCGCTGACATTCGGCCGCGAATACATGCGTTCGGTGGCCGAGACCCGCTCGCTGGAAACTGGAAACGAGACGCCGGCGCGGAACGGCAACACGCTGCTGGGATATCCAGAGTGGGTTCGCGGCCGAGTGGCGGTGATATTCGCCACGTTGTTTGCAATGCCGGAGCGTTGGAAAACGGGGCCGTGGGAGCCTGCCTACACCACGCCGGCCGAAGCGCGGGTTATGTACAGCGCACAGATGGACCACTACCATCACTGGGTCGACGAGCATCCCCAGCAGCTGCGGCTGATTGGTGGGCTTTCGGACTTAGAGCACGTGCTTGCCACTTGGCGCCCGGAGGAGACCCGCACCCCGACCATCGGCCTGTTACCGCTCATGGAGGGCGCCGAAGCCATTGCAGATCTCTCCGAAGTCGAAGAATGGGTAAGGCGCGGCGTGCGCGCCATCGGCCCGGCCTGGGCATCGAATGCTTACTGCGGTGGAACCGCCGAGCCCGGCGGCCTGACCAAACTCGGACAGGAATTGCTCGAGGTGATGGAATCCTTTGGCATGATTCTCGATCTCAGCCACATGGATGAGGCGGCCGCCTTGCCCGCGCTTGACCGATACGGCGGGGTGGTGATGGCTTCCCACAGCAACGCACGCCGCCTTGTGCCTGAGCACCCTAAGCCCAACCGCCACCTGAGCGATGAGACCATCGCCCGTCTGGCGGAGCGCCAGGCGGTCATTGGCATTGTCCCCTACAACCCATTCTTGCGCGGCGATTGGACTCCTGCCATGGGCAAGCAGGCGGTCTCGACCGATCGCGTGCTCGATCAGATCGACCATGTCTGTCAGATGGTTGGCAACGCAGCCCACGTCGGGCTCGGATCGGACTTCGACGGTGGTCCGAGCTTGGAGAAGGTACCTGCCGAGATCGGCACGATCGCCGACTTGCAGCTCCTGCATGCCGGCCTCGAGCAGCGCGGCTATAGCCCGCTCGAGGTGCAAGGTATCTTCGGCGGCAACTGGCTGAACCTGCTGCGCCGCGCGCTGCGCTAGCTGCGCCGCTCGCCGATGGGCAAAGAATGAGTCATAATGAAGCGCGCTGTGCGCCCCGCGCTCCAACGGGCCCGGCGCAAGGAGAGTTGCGTGGCTGTAAGTGAGGCTCGCCGCCGGAACTGGACCCGACGACTGGTGCTCGCGGACATCGTCGGTTTGTTCCTTTTCCTCCTCGGCGTTAACCCAGCGACTTTCGGGCTGGACCGCAGCCGAGTGATCGGCTACGTTCAGGCGATCGTCTTCCTGCTTGGGTTGGGTCTGATTGTTCTCGTGTCCTACGTCGTCGCAGCCCTGCAGCGACGCAATGGGGAAGCCCTCAGCCTGGTCCAGGACATCGGCGGCCGCTTAATGGCGACTGGCTACGTGCTGGCGGCATTCTCGAGTGTGGCAGATCTGATCGGCTTGGGCAGCGAGCCCTTGCCACGCCCGCCGCACTTCGGGTTGCTGCAATCGGGCGGCCTGCTGGTGGGCGTGTTGCTCACCCTCATCGGGCTGTCCATGTTTTATCCGCGGCACCATCCACCGCCATCGCCCGACGCACCGACGCAGCCGGTGGGCTGACGGGCTCGCCTCCGACCGCGCCTTCCGCTCTTGATAGATTCATTCTGCACTTGCGCGTCGAGCATCGCGTTGCGCAATACGCGTAAGGTATAATCGCCGCGCACTCCTAAGAACGAAATTGGCATACATCGGTGGCGGCCGCAGGGCCGCCTCCTCATCCTGGAGGAGAACGTGGCAGACAGCCAACCGACGCACCTGGTCGCCGTTATCGGCGCAGGCCCTGCGGGCCTGTTCGCCGCGCGCGAACTGGCCCTCAACAACGTACGCGTCGTAGTCTTCAATCGCGATATCAAGCCGGGCGGCCTGGCGGAGTACGGTATCTATCCCGACAAGCATCACATGAAGGAGGGTCTGCGTGCGCAGTTCCGCCAAATCTTGGCCCTGCCGCTCATCGATTACATCGGTCATCTCACCGTGGGCGCACAGGCCGACCTCAGCCTGGAGGCGCTGCGTGACCTTGGCTTCAGCGCGATGCTGGTGACCGTGGGCGCGCAGGGCACCAAGAAACTCGGCCTGCCGGGTGAAGAAGCGCGCGGCGTTTTCCACGCCAAAGACTTGGTCTACCACTACAACCGATTGCCGCCCTTCAGCTCGCGTGAATTCGACGTGGGGCAGCGGGTGGGCGTGGTGGGCGCCGGCAACGTAATGGCCGACATCATGAACTGGCTGGTGCGCAAGCGCCAAGTGGCCGAGGCGGTCGCCATTGTGCGCCGCGGCCCGGCGGAAGTCAAATTCGACCGCAAGGAATTCGAGCCGATCGTGGCCAACCTCGATCAGACCGCGCTGCAGGCCGAGATGGCGCGTGTGGCTCCGATGATGCGGGCGATCGGCCAGGACCCCGAACAGGCTCATGCCTTTCTGCTCGCGGCGCTGCCCAAAGCCCAGGCCCCGGTTTCCACGACACGCATGCGCTTTGAATTCCTTGCGTCACCCAGCGCAATCCTGGCCGATGACTCCGGGCGCATGACGGGCGTCAGGGTGGACGACACGACCCTGGTCCGTTCCGGCAGCGACACCAAAGCCAAGGGCCTGGGTACGTCGCGCGTGATCCCCCTCGACTCCATCGTCTTCGCAATCGGTGACAAGGTGGACGAGGCTTTCGGGCTGCCGGTGCAGGGCACCTCCTTTGTTAAGGCACCCGCCCCGCGCTACCCGCTGGAAGGCAATTCGTACGAAGTCTTCGACCCGCAGCATAGCCGGATCATCGAAGACGTATTTGTGGCCGGTTGGTCGCGCGAGGCCAGCACCGGGCTGGTGGGAATCGCCCGCAAAGACGGGGTTAACGGCGCGCGGGCGCTGCTGCAATACCTGCAGACTCTTCCGCCGACTGCCCGGCCGGACCTTATCGCCCTCGAGGCACGCTTGGCGGCGATGCCCAAAGCCTTTGTGCGCAAGGACGACCTGACGCGGCTGGAGGCGGCCGAGCAACTCGAGGCGCAGGGCCGCGGGCTGGAGGAGTTCAAGTTCGCCAGTAATGACGAAATGCTGGCGGCGATGCACCTGGCAGATGCCGTCGTTTCAGCGCGCTAAGCACTGAGCCGGCCGAGGCGCCCCGACCCCTCGGGCCGCGCCTGCCCATTCATAGAGCGCACATGCGCGTCGATCATCTCAGCCTGACCAACTTCCGCAACTTCGTCCGCCTGGAGACCCCGTTTCCCGCCGGCGCGCTGATTCTGGCCGGCGCCAACGCGCAAGGCAAGACTTCGCTGCTGGAAGCGCTCTACCTCTTCACCAGCGCCGCCTCGCCCTTCGCCGATTCCGACCGGCAAATGATCAATTTTCTTGCCCTGCGCGAGGCGCAGCCCGTGGCGCGCCTGTTGGCCGAAATCCACAATCGGCGCGGGCCGCTGCGTCTCGAAGTGCGCCTGGTCTTCGAGCCGATCGCCGGGGGTGAGGTGCGCTTCCGCAAAGAAGTGCTGATCAACGGCGTGCGCCGCAAGCCTGCCGAGCTAGCGGCGCACTTCAACGCGGTGTTGTTTCTGCCTCAAGATTTGCGGGTGGTTGAAGGCGCACCGGCTGAGCGGCGCCGGCATGTGGATGAACTACTCGCGCAAGTGGATGCACATTACGTCGCCGCGCTGAGTGACTATCAGCGCGCCCTCACCCAACGCAACGCGCTGCTCCGCCAGCTTCAGGAGAGCGGTGGAGAGGCCGGGCAGCTCGATTTCTGGGATGAGCAGATGGCGGCCAGCGGCGCCATGATCAGCCTCGCCCGAGGCTTGGCCCTGGCTGAACTCGAACGCTCCGCACAACCGGTGCATCGCCGGCTGACCCGCCAGACGGAGGTGTTGCAGCTCACCTATCAGCCGTCGGTCGACCCGGCCGCGCCCGAGGCGGATCGAGGCAATGGGGCGCTGCAGCGCGAGCTGCCGCTGCCCGTGGCCGTAGACCGCGGGCGATTCGCCCTCGAAGATTATCGCCAGCTGTTTGCCCAGCGCCTGCGTGAGTCGCGCGGCGATTCGATCGCCCGCGGGACCACCCTGTACGGGCCGCACCGTGACGAATGGCGCTTGCTCATCAACGGAATCGACCTGGGAACATACGGCTCGCGTGGGCAGGCTCGCACGGGGCTCTTGGCTCTCAAACTAGCCGAGGTGGAATGGATGCGCGCGCGCGTCGGCGAGTGGCCGGTCTTACTTCTGGACGAGGTGCTCTCGGAGCTGGACCGGACCCGGCGCGCGGATCTGCTCGAGCATCTCGGTTCAGCCGAGCAAGCCCTGCTCACCACGACCGACCCAGAGATGCTGCCGGCCACATTCCGCAGCCAGACACTCACCTGGCGCCTCGAGGCCGGAACGCTCCGCCCAGAGTGACTGGTGCCGTGTCTGTTGTGCGCTTCGATGCGCCAGACAACACGTCACAGCAGCGGCCGCTTGCCGGGAATGCCCGCGCGGCGCGGATATCGCTCGGGGGTTGAGGCCACCTTTTCCATTACCACCAGGTAGCGCGTCTCAGCCACACCCGGCAATTCCACCGGGATCATCTTTCGCAATGTGCCACCCAGCAGGCGCATCGCCCCGGATGCGGCGTGGGCCTCCGAGGGCCCGCTCTCGCCCTTCTGCGCCACGGCCAACCCGCCGATGCGGGTGAAGGGCAGCAGGTACTCCGCCAGCGTCGGCAATTCGGCAACGGCCCGCGCCAGCGAGCCATCGTACTGCTCGCGATGGGCAGGGTCGTGGGCCACATCCTCGGCTCGTCCGTGGACAACCTGCACCTGGCGCAAGTCCAGAGTCTGAACGACGTGCCGGCAGAACTCCGCCTTCTTGCCGGTGGCCTCGACCAATGTGACTTCCAGCCCGGGGATGAGAATCTTGAGCGCCAGACCCGGGAAGCCGGCACCCGTGCCGACATCGATCACGCGCCGCGGTGAAGCAGCCGACAGGGCTTGCCAACAAGAGAACGAATCCAGGAAGTGCTTGGTCGCGACTTCGCCCGGGTCGGTGATGGCGGTGAGGTTGGCGCGTTGATTCCAGCGCACCAGTTCTTCGGAGTAGCGCTCGACCTTGCGCCGCTGGTCGGCGTTGAGGTTGAGACCCAGCAGCATAGTGGTTGACTGGATCAGGGCATCCATGATGGGGAGGGCTCAGATCTGCAGTGATTGGCCCGGGCTGAGGACACGCACCGCCACGCCCGTCTCACTTTCGACACGGGCGGCCCACGCGTGCGCGTCTTGCTTGATGAGGTCGAACGTGTTGTAGTGAATGGGGATGACAAGCCGCGGGGCAATGAATTTCACGGCGCGCAGGGCATCCTCCGGCCCCATGGTGTAGTTGTCGCCGATCGGCAGTGCCGCCAGGTCGATCCCCTCCTCGCCGATCAGGCGCATGTCGCCAAAGAGCCCGGTGTCCGCCGCAAGATAGATCTTCTTGCCGTCCGCCGTGGTTAGAAGAAACCCGGCCGCGTGCCCGCCGTCCGATCCGTCCGGCAGCATCGAACCGTGCAAGGCGGGCGTCAGTTTGAGGTGGCCAAATGGGAAGCGGTGCCCACCGCCGATGTGCAGCGCGTGTCCGGCCACCTGCTGGTTCTTCAGCCAGGTGATGATCTCGGCGTTGCTCACCACCAGCGCGCCGGTGCGGCGGGCAATGGCCAGGGTGTCGCCCAAATGGTCACTATGGCCATGCGATACGAGAATGTAGTCCGGCGTGACCTGATCGGCACGCACGCTGGCCGAGGGATTGTCATCCAGGTACGGATCCACCAGCACAACTTTGCCGCTGCTCTCAATCAGGAATGCGGCGTGTCCCAGCCAGGTGAGTGTGGTTGGCATGCCCGTCGTCCCCCGGCACGCGGTGCGCACGAATCACAACGATCCGCGTGCTTGTGTATTCTATTCGATATTGGCACGAGGGTTGCTGGTCGGGCGTGGCTGCGGATCACACCGCAGCGCGGGCCTCACTGGCCGCCGGCAGTGTGAACCAGAAGATACTCCCTTTGCCCGGTTCGCTGGTGGCCCCAATGGTGCCCCCCTGCAATTCGACCAAGCGTTTGGTGAGGTGCAGCCCCAGCCCCCATCCGGGCTGATCGCGTACGGCAGCCGATTCGCCGCGGAAGAACTGGCTGAACAGGCGCTCCTGTTCTTCGCGGGTCATGCCGATGCCCGTGTCTTGAATCAGGATGCGCACCCGGTCGCCTTCGCGCTGCGCCCGCACCGAGATGCTACCGCCGGAGGGAGTGTATTTGTTGGCATTGCTCAGCAAGTTGGTGATGATCTGCATCAGGCGATTGCGGTCGGCGCGCACGGCCGGCAGATCGGAGGGGATGGCAGCCTCCACCTGCTGCTGACGCAGTGCAAAGTTAGGTTCCATGCTGGCCAGCGTTTCCTGCAAGTAGCGCCCCAGCGAGAGCGGGCCGAGTTCCATGCGCAGACGGCCGCTCTCAATGCTCGAGAGGTCGAGCAGGTCCGAGACCAGCGCCGCCATGCGATCGACATTCTTCTGGATCGTATCCAGGAATTCGAGCTGGCGGTCGGTGACAGGGCCGGCCGACCCCTTGCGCAGCAGATCGGCGTAGCCGCGCACCGAGGTCATGGGCACCTTAAGTTCATGCGAGACAATCGAGACGAACTGCGACTTGGCCTCATCCGCGCGGCGCACGGCCTGGAACAGGCGGGTGTTTTCGAGAGCCGTGGCGGCATGATCCACCAGGCGGCTGAGCGCCTCCTGTTCGCTGGGCAAAAAGCTGGGCATCGGCCGGCTGACATACACCGCGCCGATCACGCTGCCCTCGCGCATCACCGGCGTGAGCAGCGCGGCCGACGATTTGACGCTGGCCGGGCGTGCGCTCAGTCGTTTGTTCTCCAGGGCATGCGCCAGCGGGTCGCCGTTGTTGGGGAAGGAGGGGCCTTCGCCCTCTGCCCAACCGCGCGAGGCGGCAATGTGCAGGCCGGTCTCCTCATCCATGCGCACCGCCACCCAGCCTTGCGAGGCATGGGTAATCTGCAGCGCCCACTCGAGCAATGTATCGGCCACGCGCTGCGGCTCGAGGGTAGCGTTGAGTTGCCGATCCACCTGTTGCAGCCGCTCGAGCTCCTCCACCCGCGCTTGCAGGGCCTGGTCGGTCAGCGTGTACAGGCGCGCGTTCTCGATGGCGGTGGCGGCCTGCGTGGCCAGCGTCGAGAGCAGTTCCAGATCGCGCGAGGTAAAGAGCCCTGCCCGCACGCGGTTGTCGCAGTAAATGACGCCCAGCACGTGTTCCTTGACCTTGAGCGGCACACACAAAATCGACCGCAGGGCGTAGCGCTTGACGGAGCGCTGGTTAGAGAAGCGCGGGTCGGTCTGGGCATTGGTGGTGAGCACCGGCATACCGGTGCGCGCCACGGTTTCGACCACCGTGCGGCTGTACTCCATTTCCTTCTGGCCGAGGTTCAGCCGGTCCAGGTTTCGTGCGGCGCGCAGGTTGAGCGTGCCGCCCACCTCGTCGATAAGCATGATGCAGCCGCGTTCCGCGCCGGTGAGCTGCACCACCGCGTCCATCACCTGAGTCAGCGAATCGTCGAGCAACAGCGAGGAGCCGAGGGCCTGCGATACGCGATAGAGCGTGAGCAGGCGCGATTGCTCATCGGCCCGCGCCAGGTCGTCGCCCAACGTATTCAACTGCTGCAGGGTCTGCGCCATGAGTGGCTGCAGCGAGTCGGTCTTGGCCAGGCGCGCCTGGAGTTTCTCCAGCGACTGCTTGACCGCATCGACCGAAGCTGGAAGTGCAGTCTGATTCATGCTTGCCTCGCGCGCCGAATTGTGGCCCGGCCTACCGGGCACATGCGGCGCAATGGACATTCCGTGCATTTCGGGCGGCGAGCCTGGCACACTTCGCGCCCGAGCCGGATCAGGTTGAGATGGTCCGCGGCGTACCACTGCGGCTCAAAGAGCCGCGCCAGGTGAACGTGGGCTGCCTCGTACGACTGGTGCAGCGGCCGCAGGCCCAAGCGTTGGGTCACGCGGTAAATGTGCGTATCCACCGGAAAGGCCGCATGACCCAGCGCGAAAAGCATGACGATGGAGGCCGTCTTCGGCCCCACGCCCGGCAAGCTGCGCAACCACTTGCGGGCCTCTTCCGCCGGCCGCGCCTGGAGGAACTCCAGGTCCAGCCGGCCGCGCTCGTTCGTGATCCGGCGCAAGGCCTCCTGGATGCGCGGCCCCTTCTGCTGGGCCAGCCCGGCCGGTCGGATGGCTCGTATCACCTCGCGGAGCGGTGCATCGCGCACCGCGTCCCAGGTGGGCAAGGCTTCCTTCAACGCGCAAAAGGCCCGGTCGCGGTTCGCGTCGTTGGTGTTCTGCGAAAGAATCGTGCACACCAACTCATCCAGCGCCGGCAACCTCTCGCGCCCGGTCGCCTCGCCGTACATCGTGCGCAGCCGATGGCTGATTCGCCGCGCCCGCGCCTGCAGGGAAGGCATGCACCCATTATAGTCGAGCGTTTTTCTCGGATGTGTGCGATCCTTCTTGCAATCCAATTGCTATAAAGGGTACACTTTTCTTGCAGAGACCTCGAATGCGCCCCCCACGAAGCGATCGTTGGAGTCTCTTTCTTGTGCTGGGCATGCTGCTCACCGCCGGTTATGCCTTGGCGGCCACGCATTGGGCTCCCGGCTTAGGGCGCGTGCCCGCCGCCGCATTCGCCGCCGGGCTCCTTGGCTGGATACTTGCACACAGCCGCCTGCGTCCGCGCGCCAGCGCCCTGGTGGTCGCAGGCTACGGCCTAGCCTTCGTTTTCTGGGCCCTGTTCCAGGAATCTCAGTTGAGTGGACAGCCGGCCGGAATATGGCTGGGTATGCACCTGCGCACCTGGCTGTCGCTCGCACGCCTGGCGGAATTCTTCCGCAGGCTATACACCGGCGCACCCAACAACGACCTGCTCATCTTCACCCTGGCCATCCTGTGGGCCACCTGGATACTTGCCAGCCTCGCGGCCTGGTCGGCCTTTCGCCTGGGCCGCTTCTGGGCGGCTTTTCTACCCACCGGCCTCGGTGTCCTGGCTGTAGCCTACTTCTACAGCGGGCAGGTCAATCAGCGTGTCTACCTCGCGCTCTATCTCTTATTCGGTCTGCTGCTCTTGGCGCGCTTCTCGCTGCACGAGCAAACGGAGGATTGGCAATCGCATGCGGTCAATTTCACCGGGGAAGTGAGCTACGAGTTCTCCCGCATGGGGCTGCTGACCACGCTACTGGTGTTGGTGCTGGCCTGGAGCGCCGCGGGGCGCGGGGCGCTGCAAACGCTGGAGCACGATCCGCGCTGGGGAGACACCTGGGACGCGGCGCGCGAATCCTTCACCCGCCTGTTCGGTGAACTGCAAGCCGCCGGGCCGGGACCTGGCGACTACTACGGTCAGTCGTTGGCCCTGGGCGGAGCGGTGGAGCTGAGTCCGGCACCCGTGTTCGAGGTGACCACCTCGCGTGCCCCGGAGGGCGGCCGGTTCTACTGGCGCGCGGCAGCCTACGACCATTATGAGGACGGCCGCTGGCAGCTCGTGGCCAGCCTCGGGCGAAGCTTCGATCCGCGCGACGACTCACTCCGGCCGGAACACGCGACCGGGCGCCTCCCAGTGGAAGCGCGCTTCACGGTGCTCTCGCCTTCCATCTCTCGTCTGTATCTGATATCGGAACCGGTGTGGGTTGACCGTCCGCTGTGGATCGAGAGCGACCCCGACGGATTGAGTGTGGCCAGCGCACGCGCCAAGGCGTTGCTTCCCAACGGAACACGCTACCTGGAGCGCTCGGCCATGCTGCCCGTCGACCAGAGCTCGCTGCGCGCGGCCGGCCAGACCTATTCGCGCTGGATTCAGGATCACTATTTGCAGCTTCCAGTGAGCATCACCGTGCGCACGCGTGACCTTGCCTACCGCATCGCCGGCGATCTACCCACGGCCTATGACAAAGCGGAGGCGGTGACACGCTACTTGCGCGAGAGCATCGAATACGAAGTGAATATCTCTCCGCCGCCGGTCGGCAGCGACCCGGTCGACTGGGTCCTCTTCGATTCGCCGCGCGGCTATTGCAACTACTACGCCTCGGCGGAAGTTGTTCTGCTGCGGGCGTTGGGCATTCCGGCGCGATTGGCCGTCGGCTTTTCGCAGGGCGAGGCAGATGACAGCGGCCGCACTTTTGTCGTACGTGAGAGCGCAGCGCATGCCTGGCCGGAAGTCTACTTCCCGGATCTGGGGTGGGTGGAGTTCGAGCCCACGCCTTCCGAGCCGGAATTGGTGCGCCCGGCCGTGTGGGTGGCCACACCCGAACCCACCCCCGCACCCGATGCGGGCGCGATCGAGGATCCGCGCAGCCCGCGCCTCGGGAACATCCCGGAAGGGCAGGAACTGGGCCAGGGCGGCAGCGGGCGCGCGCGCTTCCCCATCGGCCTGATCGTACTGGCCGTATCCGCAGTGCTCCTGGTGCTGGCCGCAGCCTGGGGAACCATCGTGTTCATGCGCGGTGATTCTCCGCTGCGCGCTGTGCAGCACATCTTCGCGCGCATGCGGCGGACAAGCGAGAAAACCCCCACCCGGGGGTTGACGCATGACGGGCTGCTCGAGCCGGAAAGCACTCTCGAGCGCTCCCCGCTCACCACTGCCGAACGGGCCTATGTCTGGACACGCCGCTTGAGCGATTGGCACAACCTCGAGCGTGGGCCGCATCTCACCCCGCTGGAACATGTCGCACGGCTCAAACAGCGTCTCCCCGAGCTCGCGCCGTCACTCGATCTCATCGCTCGCCACTACACCCGCGAACGATATGGTGCTGCTGCACCCGCAACAGGCACCGAGGCGCAGCGCTTGGCGGCTGCGCAGCGCGACGTGATGCGCCACGCCCTGCCGCTCATTCCGCAGCGGATTCTCCACTGGGGTCTGCACGGATTGCGCCTCCTGCGCGGCCGCGTGTGATACCGCTGTGCTAGAATGATGCCTCGCAAAGGAGCCCTCCCTTGCTGCTGGTAATTCTCGCGGCGCTGCTCACCGTGGGCGCACTGGCCTCGCTGTTCGTGGCGCCCCGTCGGCGTCTGGCACGCATTCTGGCTTCGGCCTCCCCGCTCATCAGCCTTCTCCTGCTCGCGCTGCCGCTGCCCCTCTCGGCGGAGGTCAGCCTGGTGTGGCTGCCCGTCTCGCTCGCGCCGGAACCGTTGCGCTTCGTCCTGGATGATGGTGGGCGCGCGTTGGCATTTGCGCTGCTCGCTCTGCTGACCGCACTTCAGGGGAGCGGGCTCGATCGTCCGGCAGGACGCCGCTCGGCGCGTGCGGCAGCCTACTTGATGACCCTCGCGGGCGTCGCCTCATTTGCAGCCGCGAACCCGGGTGCCTTGCTCCTCTCCTGGGCCTGGGTGGACCTCTTGGG
>JBGOXY010000005.1:0-24686 GCA_041479415.1 Anaerolineae bacterium | reverse complement strand
CTTCCTGGCGGATGCGTTGTATCGCAACCTGGTGGTTTCATTGAACAAGGAAGCCCCCGAGTCCGTTCATCTGGCCGACTGGCCCGAGTACGACCGCACGCTGATCGACGAGAGTCTGAACGGGGAGATGCGGCAGGTGCTGCGCTGGGCCTCGCTCGGTCACGCGGCGCGCAACAAGGCCAATCGCAAGGTGCGCCAGCCGCTGCCGGAGATCGCTTTCAGCGTGACCTCGCCCCAGGAGATGGAGATACTCGCGCGCCATGCGGATCTTTTGGGCGACGAACTCAATGTGAAGAAGGTGCGCCCGCTCGATGCGGCGGGAGAAGTCGTTTCTTACGCGCTCAACCCGTTGCCCAAATCGCTTGGCCCCAAATTCGGAGCACGCTTCCCGAAGCTGCGCAGTGCGCTGTTGGCTCTTGACCCTGAGAAGGCAGCCCGCGCGCTGCTCGCGGGTTCGCCGCTGGCCGTGTCCGTGGAAGGCGAGGAATTCCAGGTCACGCCCGATGAAGTGGAAGTCCGCCTGACCGCGCGTGAAGGGTTCGCCGTGGCGGAAGAGGGGGGCATGCTGGCCGCGCTGCGGACCGACCTCACGCCCTCCTTGCTGCGCGAGGGCATGGCGCGCGAATTTGTCCGCCGCGTGCAGGACCTGCGCAAGACATCTGGCCTGGAGATCTCGGACCGCATCCGATTGTTCTACTCGGCCTCGGCGACGCTGGCCCAAGCCATTGAACAGTTCCGTGACTACGTGATGGGCGAGACCCTGGCGGTGGAACTCAGCGCGGGCGCCGCGCCGGAAGGCGCACCCTCGGTCAATGACGAGTTCGACGGTGAACACGTGACGGTGGGATTGCTCAAATCGCGCTAAGCGCGCTGGGCTCTTCGACATAGCGCTGCGGCCCGGCTCGTGCGTGCGAGCCGGGCCGCGCATGCCGCCATGCTTGGATTACAATTCGGCATATGCCTACTTCCCCTCGTGCCATGTTGGTGCGCACCTACGCCGTTCTGGCAGCGATCGCCGGTGCGATCGTGCTGCTCGACCAATACACCAAACACCTGGTGCGAACACTTCTCGCGCTGGGTGAGGTGTGGATGCCGCTCGAGTGGCTGGCGCCCTACGCACGCATCGTGCACTGGACGAACACCGGCGCGGCCTTCGGCCTCTTTCAGAACGGAGGCATGGTCTTTACCGTCCTCGCCATCATCGTTTCGGGCGCCATCATCTACTACTATCGCAATGTCGAGCGTGCCTCGTGGCTCATCCGCTTCGCGCTGGGGCTCCAGCTGGGCGGTGCGCTGGGCAACCTGATCGATCGCCTGACTCGCGGGACCGTTACCGATTTCCTGTCCGTCGGCACGTTTCCGGTCTTCAACGTGGCCGACAGCAGCATCTCGGTGGGCGTGGCCTTGCTGCTGGTCGACATGCTCATCGAGCAACGCCGCCAACCCGCGACGACCGAAGAAGACCCCGTACCTCACTCGCCGTGAGCGAAACCCGGCATCTCCTGCACGTTGAGCGCGGGGGCGACCGCCTCGATCGCTTCCTGAGCCTGGCCCTCCCCGTGCATTCGCGTACCACACTGCAGCGGTTGATCGCCGAGGGTTTCGTTTCCGTCAATGCGCAGGTTCAGGTGCGCAGCGCACTCAAGATGGAGGCGGGCGATGAGGTGCTGGTGCGCATCCCGCCGCCAGCGCCGATGAACGTCGAGGCCGAGGCCATCCCGCTGGAGGTGGTGTTCGAGAACGACGATGTGCTGGTGATCAACAAGCCGGCCGGCATGGTTGTCCACCCGGCTGTGGGTCACGCGCACGGCACGCTGGTGAGCGCAGTGCTGGCGCACGCGCCGGAAGTCGAGCTGGTGGGCGAGACAGAGCGACCGGGGATCATCCACCGCCTCGACAAGGACACTTCGGGCCTGATTCTCATTGCGCGGAACGAATCGGCACAGCGCACACTGCAGCAGGCCTTCGCGGAGCGCCGGGTGGAGAAGACTTACCTGGCCCTGGTCGACGGACGCCCACCCACCGCCTCCGGTCGGATCGAGACCCACGTCGGGCGCGATCCGGTACACCGTCAGCGCATGGGCGTTGTGCCGGCCTCGCGCGGGCGCCCGGCGCTGACCTTGTTCCACACCCTTGAGCAATTCGATAAGCACGCCCTGCTCGAAATCCATCCGCAAACGGGGCGCACCCACCAGATCCGCGTGCATCTGAGCTACATTGGCTGTCCGATTGTTGGCGATCGCGTCTATGGCCGGCGGTCGCCGACGCTCGGTGCTTCGCGCCAGATGCTGCACGCGGCGCGCCTGCGCCTCACCTTGCCTGGCGAGGCCAACGCGCGCGAGTTTAAGGCCCCACTGCCCGAGGACTTCGCCGCAACTCTGGCCGCGCTTCGCCGCAGCTAATTCCCGCCAAGGACACGCCATGGACTACATCGATCTTCGTTCCGATACGGTGACCCATCCCACACCCGAAATGCGCCGCGCCATGGCCGAGGCGCAGGTGGGCGACGACGTTTTTGGCGAGGACCCGACGGTGAACCGCTTGCAGGCGATGGCGGCCGAGCGCGTGGGCAAGGAGGCCGGCCTGTTTATGGCCTCCGGGACCATGGGCAACTTGGTGGCGGTGCTCAGCCACTGCGGCCGCGGCGAAGAGGTCATCTTGGGCGACCGCGCGCACACCTTCTTATATGAAGCAGGCGGTGTGGCTGCGCTAGGCGGGGTCCACCCGCACCCGGTGCCCAATCAGACCAACGGCACCCTGCTTGTCGAGGATGTGCGCGAAGCCATCCGCGCTGAGGATGTTCATTTCCCTCACTCGCGCTTGATCTGTCTGGAGAACACGCACAACCGCTGCGGCGGTGTGGTGCTGTCGGCGGAGTACACGGATGACATGGGCCGCCTGGCTCACGCGCGCGGCCTGGCCCTGCACATTGACGGCGCGCGCATCTTCAACGCCGCGGCTGCGCTGGGTGTGCCGGCGCAGCGCCTGGCGCAGGCCGCCGATTCGATCTGCTTCTGCCTCTCAAAGGCGCTATGCGCGCCCGTGGGTTCGGTGCTGTGCGGGAGCCAGGCGTTCATCGCTCAGGCCCTGCGCATCCGCAAGCAAGTCGGCGGTGGGATGCGCCAAGCGGGGATACTCGCGGCGGCGGGGATTGTCGCGCTCGAGACGATGGTCGACCGTTTGCCGGAGGATCACGCTAATGCGCAGCGTCTCGCACGGGGATTGGGGGGCATTCCGGGCATCCTGCTCGACGCAGGTACGCCACATACCAACATGGTGATCTTCGGGTTGGCGTCATCCGTCCCTATGGATGGCCGTGAAACGGCGGAACGCCTGGCGCAACGCGGCGTGCGGGTGCAGGTCATCGCTCCCCGGCGCTTTCGCGCCGCGCTCCACTATTGGGTGGATGCTCACAGCGTCGACCGGACCATTGAATCTTTTCGCCAGGTGCTCGCCGCGGCGTAGATCCTGCGATCGGACGAGTTGCGTGCCTCGCAAAGACGGTAGAGAGCCCTTGTCATTACGAGGAGCAAAGCCCCGCGGAGCGGGGCGGCGCGCCGAGGCAATCTTGGAGAAGTAGTTGCAGCGCTTGCCACAATGGCCATGCGGCTCCAGGATTGCTGCGCCCCGCAGATCGGGGCGCGCAGTGACAGCCCTCTCGAGTGGTTTTCAGAGGGATCGGCGCCCAGCAGCAACCACGATCACACCCTCGTTTGGGTCACCTTACGGCATCCAGCGGTACTCGAGGCTCGGCCCAAGCGCCTGGCGAATTAGATCAGCCGGCAAGGTAACCCCGCTCATCCGGGAGCTCAACAGCCCCCATACCGACTGACGGGTGTGAAGACGAATCACGCGCGGCTCGCCCTCGATCTTGCCCAGGTCGGCCGCCTTGGCCAGCGCCTCCTGCTCGTAGCCCAGCGCATCAACCAGCTTGAGCTCAAGCGCCTGCGACCCGGTGAACACGCGGCCATCGGCCAACGCGCGCACCTCCTCCACCGGCAGCCCGCGACCCTCCGCCACGATCTTCAGGAAACCTTCGTACGTTTCGTTGACGATTGCCTGCCAGAGCGCCTGCTCGTCCTCCGTCATCTGCCGGTAAGGGCTGCCGATGTCCTTGGCTGCGCCGGACTTGATGACCGTGAACTGCACACCGAGTTTCTCGAGTAGTCCATGTGCGTCGGGGAACTCGCTGATCACGCCGATCGAACCGGTGAGCGTGTGCGGATTGGCGACGATATATCCGGCCGCCATGGAAATGTAATAGGCGCCCGAGGCGGCCAGATCGCCCATCAGCACCACCACCGGCTTTCCGCTCTCCTTGAGCGCATGGTAGATCTCATCCGAGGGCACCACAGAGCCGCCGGGGCTGTTGACCCGCAGCAGGATGGCGCGCACGTCCGCGTCGGCCGCGGCCTGATGAATGAGGGGGAGCAATTCCCCTGAGGCCGCGACCACCGAGGTATCGAACGGACCGCTCTCGCCGCTGACAATTGTGCCGCTCACATCAAGAATCGCGACCGCCGGTCCGCTGAACGGTCCGGAGATGTGTTCGAAGCTCGAAGACGAGACCGGCGACTGCGCGGCCAGCGAAGCCGTTGAGAGAGAGAAGAATGCAGCCATACCGGCACAGGCGAGCACCGGCAGGGCGAATCCGACGACGACGCCGGCCAGAGCCCATAGGCCCGAGCGTGCCGCGGCGCTTGTCGGCTTCGCCAGATTGTGAGCTAGATTAGGTCCTTCCAAGGTATTACCTCCTCTCGGGGCGCCACTGTGCCACGGCCCGCAACGGCCTGAGCCGAGATGTGCAATGGGGCGCCCACGAATTGTAGTGCAGCCCGTCGACTGCGCTGGATTCGCATCATTCGCCGAAGGTGCGCTCGACAAATCGCGCAACGTGAAGAATCGCCTCGCGCCCTTCGGGGACGAAGCTCGCGGCGAAATGCCAAACGTGCTGCATCCGCGGCCAGACTTCCAGCGTGACCTTCACTCCGGCCGCCTCGGCCCGTGCCGCGAACTCGGTTGAATCGGAGAGCAACATCTCTTCGGATCCGACGTGCAGCAACAGCGGCGGCAAGCCATGAAGATCCGCGAACATCGGCGAGGCGAGCGGATTGCGCGGGTCGGTCTCGCGCAGGTAGATATCGACCGATTGGTGCATGTTGCGCGTCTCTAGTACGAGGTCGGAGGCGGCATGCGTGCGGATCGAGACGCCGCTCATTGTGAGGTCGGTGGCCGGGGAAAGGCATACGCCCATCCTGGGCAATGGACGCCGGCGATCGCGCAAGTCGATCAGCAGCGACAGTACCAACCCGCCGCCGGCGGAATCGCCGGCGAGGATCAAATCACTGGGCGGCGTGAGCTGCTCGAGCAGCCATTCGTATGCGGCGGCTGCATCCTGCAGCCCGGCGGGGAAGGGATGTTCCGGCGCGAGGCGGTAATCGATGATGAGTGTGCGAGCTCTCAAAGCCAGCGCAAGGTTGGCGGCCAGCGCGCGGTGAGTCCCAATTGAGCCGGCGTTGAAGGAGCCTCCGTGAAGGTACAGCACGGTCCTCCCGGCAATGAGGCCGGCGGGCACAATCCATTCGGCAGGAATCCCCGCGGCATTGACCGGCCAGCATTCGAACTTGCCCAGCGGTCGGAACAGGCGAGCCATTGCCTCCAGGTCCGCTCGGTCCTTCTCCACGATAAGATCGCGGCGGGGCGGTGAAACCACGCGCTGCAATCGCAGATAAGCTTTCATCATTCCGGCTTGCCACGAATTCATGGATGCCTCCCTGCCTGCAGGCGAACGCTCGCCAGGAATGGGATGCGCTGGTGTGCGCGTCAGCGGCGATGCTTGGCCGTCCGCCTCAGTGCCGCTATCGCGGCCACAATGAAGATCGCAATAACCGCCCCCGAGATTCGCAGCACGTTCCACTCGAGACGCAGGTCGGGCTCGCCGTGCGCGATATCTGTGAGAGCCAGATGGCTGGCTCCCAGCGCAAGGAGGGAGAGCAACCCGAGCCCCGATGTGACCCTAATGGCGAAATGGTGTCGACTCATGGTGATGAGCTTGATGGCAGATGAGCCGGCCGAGAGTGCGCCTGGAACGAGCCGGTTTATCAATTGTAGCGCCACACGGCGCCGGGCACGCGGCCGTCGGCGGGCGACTGCACACGCCGCATGCGTACTGCGGAAGCCCACCTCGCGGGCGGCTCCCTCACTTTCGCATTCGCGACGCCGATAATCAGGTATTACGCGACCCAGGCGCCTATTCTGCCGTCCTTGATCGCTTCCTTCGATGCCGGCTTGCTTGCCTGACCACTCCTCAATAGATGTCTGGCAAAAAGCAGACCCTTCGTATCTCAATAGCCCGCAAAGGCTGCGCACCATCCAATGGCGCAGATGATTCCGATGGGCTTTGACAACTCACTGCCTGCATGATACTATCTGGCGCGCTGTCCCCCTGGGGCGCGCCTCCTCTTTGACCCTTGATGATGCATTACAACGGTCGCCTGGCGGATCGAACGCATCTCTTCGTTGGCGAGGCAGTCGGTAATGGATAACGCGTGGTCGGTGGTCGGCATCTTCATGATCGTAGCCATCGTATTGCCGGGGGCGGCTCTGATCATGGCGCGGTTGCTCGGTCCGAAGAAACCCAGCCCGATCAAACAACAAACATACGAATGCGGTGTCGAGACGGTGGGCGAGAGCTGGGTGCAGTTCAAGGCCCAATACTACGTCTACGCCCTTGCGTTTGTCGTCTTCGATGTGGAAGTCGTATTCCTTTACCCGTGGGCGCGTGCCTACGGCCAGCTGCCCCTCTTTGCCACCCTCGAGGGTGCGCTCTTCATCCTTATCCTGGCGGTCGGCCTGCTCTACGTATGGCGTAAAGGTGCCCTGGAGTGGCAGTAGACGCAATCCGTCCGTCGTCCCGCGCCTATCGTCAAGAGCACGATAGGCGATTTTCTGTTAGTAGGTGAAGCACGCATGGTCAACCTGGGTGACTTCTTCTATACGCTAGGGATGTGGCTTCAGGGCCTGCTCATGCGCGCCGGGCTCAACGAGAGCGCTGCGCGGGGGGCGTTCTCGGCGCTGGTCGCGGCCCTTTTGCCGCTGATCGCTTTGCTCACCGCCGTCCCGCTCATCTGGCTTGAGCGCAAATGGATCGCGCGCTTGCAGGACCGGATGGGGCCTAACCGCGTCGGCCCGTTCGGTCTGCTCCAGGTCTTTGCCGATATGGTCAAGATCTTCACCAAAGAAGATATCACCCCGCTGGGCGCAGATCGCGTCGTCTTCGCCCTGGCCCCCGTGCTGGCCGTCGCCGGTGTGGTGGGCTTGTGGGCGGTCATTCCCTTCGCCGCGAACGCGTTCGGCGTGGACCTGAATGTCGGAGTCCTGTATCTGGTGGCCGCGGGCACTCTCTCGACTCTGGCCATTATGCTGGCCGGGTGGTCGGCCAACAACAAGTACGCGCTGCTGGGTGCATTCCGCACGGTGGCACAAATGATCTCCTATGAAGTGCCGCTGGTGCTCTCGTTGCTGGTGCCGGTCCTGCTTTCGGGCTCACTGGGTTTGAACGGCATCGTCGCAGCACAGCGCGAGGTGTGGTTTGTCTTCTCGGCGCCGCTGGCGGCCCTGCTCTTCCTCATCGCCTCCCAGGCGGAAGTAAGCCGTGCGCCCTTCGACTTGCTGGAAGCCGAGTCGGAAATCGTGGCCGGCTTCAACATCGAATACTCGGGGATGAAGTTCGGCTTCTTCTTTGTCGGCGAATTCCTGCACTCGTTCACGATGGGCCTTTTGGGTGCCACGCTCTTCCTGGGCGGATGGACGGGGCCGGGTGTGGAGACCTACCCGGCGCTGGGTGCCGTGTACATCATCCTCAAGGGGACCTTTGTCTATTTCCTCTTTGTCTGGGCACGGGCCACCTTCCCGCGCATCCGCATCGACCAGATGCTGGACTTCAATTGGAAGCTGCTCACGCCGCTTGGCCTGTTCCTCATCCCGCTGCTGGCGGTGGTTAACCGCGGGCTCAGCGAGAGTTCTGTGTGGCTGCGCAACGCGGCGCTTCTGGGCGCGAACGTGCTTCTGGCCGCCCTGGTGCTCACCATTCTCGGGATGCGCGGACGGTCAGCGCGGATGCGCGCGGCTTCCAACGCTACGCCGGCGCCGGCGGCCTTGAGACGTTAGGAGTGACGATGACGATTGCCCAAGTCATCTTCGTGGTGATTTCCGCTGTCGTGCTGGTGTCGGCCGTCCTGGTTGTCGTCAGCCGCAACATCGTGCATGCCGCCCTGTGGCTCATCCTCTCCTTGTTCGGCGTGGCGGCGCTGTTTGCGGTGCTGGAGGCCGGCTTCATGGCGGTAGTGCAGGTGGTGATCTACGTGGGTGCGATTGCCACGCTGATCATCTTCGCCATCATGCTCACCCGGCGCGAGATGCGCGAACCGGGGCAGCAAACCCATCGCTGGTGGCCGCTGCCCGCACTGTTGGCGATGGCGCTCTTCGCCGGGCTGGCCTGGCTGCTGGGTTCGCTGCCCGGCACGGGCGCCGCGCCGCCGGCGCTGGCGGGCGAGGATCCGGTGTTGCTGCTTGGCCAGGCGCTGCTCTCGCCCGAGCAATACATGCTGCCATTCGAGGTGGCGTCGGTGCTGCTGCTGGCGGCGCTGGTTGGGGCGATTGTCATCGCCGGTGACTCTCGCTAGTGATGTGCGGCGCGGGAGACTCGTCGGCCCGTTCGCCGGAGGTGAGGAACGCATGGTGCCACTTTCCTGGTATCTGATTGTCGCGGCGGCGCTATTCTGCCTCGGGCTGTACGGGGTCCTGGCGCGCCGCAACTCGGTGGCGATTCTGATGGGCATCGAGCTCATGCTCAACGCCGTCAACCTGAACCTGGTCGCCTTCTGGCGCTATCTGGAGCCGGCCCGCATGAGCGGCCAGGTATTTGCGGTGATGGTCTTCGCGGTCGCCGCCGCCGAGGCGGCGGTGGGGCTCGCGCTCATCATCTCGCTGTATCGGCTTAAGCGCACGGTGGTGGCCGACGAAGCTGATCTTTTGCGCGGCTGAGGCTGCCCGCCGAGATGGAACGTGCCACGCAGTTGTGGGTGAACTTTTCTTGCCGAGGACGCTATGCCGCTTGAACCATTGCTCTGGCTGATCCCGCTGCCCCCGCTAGTGGCCTTCTTCGTCATCCTGCTCTTTACCCGTTCCCATCGCAGGTTGAGCCACACGCTGGCCATCGGCCTCTTGGCGGTTTCTTGGCTCTTGGCGATGATCGTCTTTGCAGGCGCGGTGCGCACCGGGGGCCTGGCCGAGCACCCCATCCAGTCCTCCATCCCGTGGTTCCCAACCGGCAGCACGGTCTTCTCCATCGGCACGCTGATTGACCCACTGGGCGCGGTGACGCTCTTCTTTGTCGCCTGGACCCTGCTGGCGATCTTCGTCTACAGCGTGGGCTATCACAACTTCGGGCAGCCGCGCGGCGAGCACGACACGCCCGGGTTGCCGCCGCACGGCGCGCGCTCGATGGACGCCAGCGGTCACGGGCACAGCGTGCCTTCTGTGGAGCCGCTGTACTCGCGCTTCTTCGCCTTCATCTCGCTTTTTGCCTTCGGTATGCTGCTCCTGGTGGTTTCCGATAATCTGCTCACCCTGTTCGTCGGGTGGGAGATCATGGGCTTGTGCTCGTACCTGCTGATCGGGTTCTGGTATGGAAAGGACAGCGCCAAGCGGGCCGCGGTAAAGGCTTTCCTCACTACGCGCGTCGGCGACGTATTCATGCTGCTGGGCCTGGCGACGCTCTACGCGCAGACCGGAACGCTCTCATATCGCACGCTGTTCTCACACGAAGTGCTTGCCCGCCTGGTCGAGACTCCGTCTTACATCCCGGGCCTGTCGATGGCTGCGCTGGCCGGGCTGCTGCTCTTCATGGGCACGGTCGGCAAATCGGCCCAGTGGCCTTTGCATGTTTGGCTGCCGGACGCGATGGAGGGGCCGACGCCGGTCTCGGCGCTCATCCATGCGGCCACCATGGTCTCGGCCGGCGTGTATCTCATCGTGCGCTGCTTCCCGCTGCTCACGGCCGGGCTGGTGCACGGCAGCTCCTTCACCCTCAGCCTTATCGCGTTCATCGGCGCGTTCAGCGCAATGTTCGCCGCCACAATCGCCCTGGCACAAAACGATATCAAGCGCGTACTGGCCTATTCCACCATCTCCCAGCTTGGCTACATGGTGGCGGCGGTGGGCATCGGCGCCTACGTCGCCGCTGCCTTCCACCTGTTGACCCACGCATTCTTCAAGGCGCTGCTGTTCCTGGGCTCGGGATCGGTCATTCACGGCGTCGAACATGGCGTGTTCCACACGGGCGACCACCAGGTCGATGCGCAAGACATGTTCAACATGGGCGGGTTGCGGCGGCGAATGCCCATCACCTTCGCCACGTTCCTCATTGGCGGCCTTGCGCTTTCGGGCTTCCCCTTGATCACCGCGGGCTTCTGGTCGAAAGACGAAATCCTGGCAGACGCCTTCGGCCATGGACACCTGGTCGTGTTCATTACCCTGGCACTCTCGGCACTGCTCACCGCCTTTTACACCGCGCGCCAGATCACGCTCACCTTTCTGGGCGAGCCCCGCAGCGAGGCTGCGCGCCACGCTCATGAATCGGTATGGACGATGACCGCGCCGCTCGTGCTCTTGTCGGTCTTTGCCATCGCGGCCGGGTGGGTGGGTATCCCCGAGCACTTCCCCGGGCTGGGCGGTGTGGTGCCCAACTGGTTCCACGAATTCGTCGGCAGCACGCTGGGCGAGGCGCCGGAGGCGGTTGCCTTCTCGGCCGTGCCGCTGCTCACCTCGATCGGCGTCGCACTCACCGGTCTCGGGCTGGGCTGGCTGGTGTACCGCCGCGTGCCGGCGGGTGCGCCGGATCCGCTGGCGCGCGCGCTGGGCCCGGTGCACACCCTCTTGAAGAACAAGTACTACTTTGATGAGCTCTACGATGTGATCCTGGTTCGCCCATTGCGCTGGTTCGGTGAGACGTTCGTTTACCAGTGGATGGATCGCGGGCTGATCGACGGCATCTTGCACGGCATCGGCCGCCTGGCTGGCGCGCTCGGCTCCTTCTTCCGGCGGGCAATCGACCTGCCCATCATCAACGGTTTCGGCGACCTGGTGGGCGAAAGCACCAAACGCGCCGGCCGTTCTCTACGCGTGCTACAGACCGGCCGAGTCCAGCAATACTTGCTCATCGGCCTGGTCAATGTGGTGGTTGTGGGCGCACTGCTCTTCTACCTGAGCGCGCTCCGGCCGTAGGCCGGCCCGACCCGACCTGGAGCGGGTGTCATGGATTTCATCAATTCGCATCTTCTCTCGCTCATCCTCTTCACCCCAACGGTCGCGGCAGCGGTCGTCATGCTGCTGCCCGGCGCGCAACCGAAACTGCTGCGCTGGGTGGCGCTCCTTGCCAGCTTGGTCCCATTGGCGCTCTCGCTCGTGGCGTGGATGCGCTTCGACATGTTCGCGGGTGGGTTCCAGTTCGAAGAGTTAGCCGGCTGGTACACCTCGATCGGCTCCAATTACCACCTCGGCGTGGATGGACTGTCCCTGCCGATGGTTCTCCTGACGACGCTGCTCACGCCGCTGTGCATCCTGGCCGCCTTCAGTATTCAGGAACGAGTGCGAGTCTTCCTGGCGCTGTTCCTGCTTCTCGAAACGGGCATGCTGGGTGTCTTCCTCTCGCTCGACCTCCTGCTGTTCTTCGTATTCTGGGAAGTCGGGCTGGTGCCAATGTACTTTCTGATCAACCAATGGGGCAGCAAGAACCGCGATTACGCCTCGCTCAAGTTCCTCATCTACACGATGGGCGGCTCCCTGGGCCTGCTGCTGGCCATCCAGATGCTGCGGATGGTCGTGGGCACATTCGACCTGCCCGTGCTCTACGAACGTTGGCCGACGCTTGACCAATCGCTTTTTGGGCTGCCCATCGGCACGGTCAAGACCATCGCCTTCTGGGCCTTCACGATCGCGTTTGCCATCAAGGTGCCAGTGTGGCCGTTCCACACTTGGCTGCCGGACGCGCACACCGAGGCCCCCACCGCCGGTTCGATGATTCTGGCTGGGGTGCTGCTCAAACTCGGCGCCTATGGCTTCCTGCGCCTGGTGCTGCCGCTTTACCCGGCGCAGGCGCAAGCCTTCGCCTGGGTGCTGGCCTTGCTTGCCGTTGCGGCCATCGTGTTCGGCGCCTTCGCCGCCTGGGGTCAGACCGATTTCAAGCGCCTGGTCGCCTACTCCTCGGTCAATCACATGGGCTTCGTGGTGCTGGGCATTGCGGCCGCGGCGTGGGCGCGCGGGACGGCCTCCGCAGCCGACGCGGTCATCGCGATGAATGGCGCGGTGTTGCAGATGTTCAACCACGGACTGAGCGCAGCCGGCATGTTCTTCCTGGTGGGTGTGCTTTACGAGCGGACCCACACGCGCGAGCTCGACGACTATGGCGGGCTCTTCCCTCTGGCGCCGATCTATGGCGGCATCTTAATCTTCACTTCGATGGGCTCGCTCGGCCTGCCGGGGCTGGGCGGGTTCGTCTCGGAATTCCTGGTGGTGCGGGGCAGCTGGCCCATCTTCCCCGTGTTCACCGCGATAGCAATGCTCGGCCTGCTGCTCACTGGGGCCTACGTGCTCAAGGCGATCCAGAAGGTTCTGCATGGGCCGGTCAATGCGCGCTGGAAGGAAACGGCGCTCGAAATCGCCCCGCGTGAGGTGGTGGCCATTGCGCCGCTGATGGTGCTCATGCTCGTCATCGGCCTCTGGCCGGCGTGGCTGCTGAACGTCATCAACGCCGCCGTGTCGCGGCTCTTTGGATAGAAGCGCAAAGGCCCCGCCAGTGCATTCGCTCGACGGCCTGGCGGGGAGTGAGGTGTGTGCATGACCTTTCCGATCTTGAGCATTATCGTGTTCACGCCGATCGTGGCAGGGGTGATCATCCTGCTCCTGCCGGCCGAGCGCAAAGGGTGGATTCGCGGAGTAGCCCTGCTGGCCTCGGCCGTGGCCCTGCTGCTTTCGGTGGTCGCCTACTTTTCCTACGACATCCCGCAGGGCGGCTACCAGATGGTGCAGAAGATCCCTTGGCTGCCCGCCTGGGGCATCTCCTATCACATCGGGGTGGACGGCCTCAGCCTGCCGCTGGTGCTGCTCACCGGCGTTGTGATGTTCACCGGGGTGCTCATTTCGTGGGGCGTGGATGACCGGCCGCGCGAATTCTTCGGTTTCCTGTTTATCCTGGCCACCGGAGTGTTCGGGGTCTTTGTCTCGCTCGACCTCTTCCAGCTGTTCTTCTTCTACGAGATCGCGGTCTTCCCGATGTACCTGCTCATCGCCATCTGGGGCTGGCAGAAAACGCGCGAGTACGCGGCGATGAAGCTGACCCTGTACCTGTTTATCGGCTCGGTGGTCGCGCTGGTTGGTGCACTGGCGATGTTCTTCGCCTCGGGCCTGCACACCTTCGACATGCTCGAACTGGAGCGGGCAGGGTTCTCGGGTGCCTTCCAGCGCATCTGGTTCCCGGTGGTCTTCTTCGGATTCGGTGTGCTGGGCGGCCTGTTCCCCTTCCATAACTGGAGCCCCGACGGCCACGTCGCGGCCCCGACCGCGGTCTCAATGTTCCACGCCGGCGTGTTGATGAAGCTGGGTGCATTTGCCGCGCTGCGTGTGGGCATCATGCTGCTGCCCGAAGGTGCCAAGGTGCATCTGCCGTGGATCATCTTCCTGGCCTTGGTCAATGTGGTTTACGGCGCGCTGATTGCCATGGTGCAGACCGACTTCAAGTACGTCATTGGGTTCTCCTCGGTCTCGCACATGGGCCTGGTCATGCTCGGCTTCGCCTCGCTTTCGCGCGAGGGCTACATCGGGTCGGGCCTGCAGATGTTCTCACACGGCGTGATGACGGCTCTCTTCTTTGCCGTGGTCGGCATGGTCTACGACCGCGCGCACACGCGCGACATCCCCAAGTTGGGCGGATTCGCACGCAAGATGCCTGTGGTGGCGATCGCCTTTATCGTGGGCGGGCTAGTTTCGATGGGCATGCCGGGTCTTTCGGGATTCGTTGCAGAGTTCCCGATCTTCCTGGGAGTGTGGTCGGCGCAGCCGATCGTTGCGATCATCGCCGCACTGGGCATTGTCGTGACCGCGGCCTACATCATGATCATCGTGCGGCGCGTCTTCTTCGGGCCGATGCCGGAGGAGTTTGAGGGGCACATCGGCGACGTGACGCCGCTCGACAAACTGGCCCTGGGCGTGCTCTCCTTTATTCTGATTGCGCTGGGTGTGTTCCCCGCCTGGATGGCGCCGCTGGTGGCTTCGGGAGTGAACTCGGTCATGCGCTTGTTGGGTGGCGCTTGATCGAGGTGCTGCGCGCGGCGCGGTAATGCCGGCGGGCGTGGAGGTGCTGGGTGTTTCTTGAGCTGCAATTCGTTCTTCCCGAAATCGGGCTGCTGGCGCTGGCCGGAGTAGTCATTGGCCTAGACATGACTTTGCGCCGCGCGGCGCGGCGGTCTTTGGGGTGGGTCACGGCCGCGGGTCTTGCGATTCTGCTCGGTGTGGCCGTGTGGTCCGCGTTGCGGCCGGCCGGTGACGAAATCTTGGGCGGCATGCTGCGCGCGGATACACTGGCTGCCTCCTTCCGCGTCATCATCCTCGCGGCGGCGATGCTTTCGGTGCTCCTCGCGATGGGGGTGGAGGGGCTGGCCGATCGCGGTGAAGCCTACGCGTTGATGCTGGTCGCCACCCTGGGCATGTGCCTAATGGCCGCGGCCGGCGACCTGGTGATGTTGTACCTCGCCATCGAAACCACATCGATTCCACTCTATCTGCTTGCCGGCTACCTCAAACGCGACACACGCTCAACCGAGGCGGGGCTCAAGTACTTCCTCTTCGGTGCTGCAGCATCCACCGTCATGCTCTACGGATTCAGCCTGCTCTTCGGTTTCACCGGCGAGACCCGCCTGGCGGCCGTGGCTCAATCCATCGCTGTGGGTTCGATGCCGCGCGTATTGTGGATTGCGGCCGCAATGCTGGTGCTGGTCGGCTTTGGGTTCAAGGTTTCGGCGGTACCCCTTCACTTCTGGACGCCGGACGTCTACGAAGGTGCGCCAACGCCCATTACGGCCTTCATCAGTACGGCCTCCAAGGCCGCGGGGTTCGCGGTGCTCATGCGGGTCATGCTGACCGTGTTCACGCCGGCCGTCGCACCGTACTGGGTGGGCGTGGTCGTCGCCATGTCGGTCGCTTCCATGACCCTGGGCAACGTCTTGGCGCTGACCCAGAAGAATATCAAGCGTCTCTTGGCGTATTCCTCCATCGCACACGCGGGTTATGCGCTGATCGGGTTGGTGGCCCTTTCGCCGCTGGGCGTGGCGAGCACTCTCTTCTATCTTGGCGCGTACGTCATCACCAACTTGGCCGCCTTCGCGGTGGTCATTGTGGTCGCGCGGATCGTCGGCTCCGACGACATTGCCCAATTCGCCGGCCTCAGCCGCCGCGCGCCGATGGTGGCGCTGGCCCTGATGATCGGGTTGCTCTCGTTGGCGGGCATGCCGCCCTTTGTGGGTTTTGTCGCCAAGGTCTTCGTCTTTGCCGCCGCGGTCCAGCGGGGCTACATCTGGCTGGCCGTTGTGGGCGTGCTCAACTCGATCGTCGGCCTGTACTACTATCTGATCGTGCTCAAGGTCGTCTACCTGTATCGTTCTGAGAATGAAGCGCAGCCGCTTCCGGTCACGGCGCCCTACAAGTGGGCGCTCGGGCTGACGATGTTAGGCATCCTCGTGCTGGGCATCCTCTCCGGCCCTTGGTTCGACTGGGCGATTCGTGCAGCCGGCAGCATTTACTGACAACATCCCGGCCGGCGGCGAGCTCGTCATACCTCGAAGGAATTCCCTCTGCACATGCTCGGGGAACGGGGGAGGGTAACTCACCGCGGATCGCTCACTTCGCCGTGCGCCATTGGGTCGTTGACCCTGGACAAAAACATCAGAATCGCCCCATCCTTGTGATACAATGCGCGAGCGATGACTCAGATTGAGCCCTCGATGGAGCGACAGCGCAGAGAACTGGCTGTGCGCATGGCGTTGCTCGGCCTGATCGGCCAAGTAGGCTGCCTAACGCTCGTGATCATCGTGGCTGCGCTCGTGGCCGGTCTGTGGCTCGACCGCCAGTTCGATACGCGCCCGTTGTTCACGTTGATCCTGGTCCTGGGAAGTATTCCCGTCACGTTGTTCGTCATGTTCCGCCTGGTGCTGTCCGCCGCACCCAGGCTGCAGACCACTCCGGGCTCACACGCGAAGGCCGCGCCTGAGGAGGATCCCGATCGTGGAAACGGCGCAACCGACTAAGCGGCGTTTCGGCTTCCACCGCTGGCTGATCGTCGCGCTGATCGTGGTCAGCGTCTTTGCGGTCCGCGCATATGCGCCCATTCGACCGCACGTCCAGGTGGCACCCGAAGCCGTCCTCGGGCCGTTCAAGGTCCCGCTCTTGGGCGAGATGTATCTGACCAACACCATGATCTCGCTCCTGCTCGTGGATCTGATCTTGCTCGTTCTGGCGTTGGCCGTCCGCCGTGCAGTGAAAAAGGGCGCGCCGGTGCTCACCGGAATCGCCGGACTGATCGAGACCGTCATCGAGGCCCTCTATAATCTGGCGGAATCAACGGCGGGCAAGTCGACGCGGCGTATCTTCCCATGGATGGCCACGATCATCCTGGTCGTTCTGGTCGCCAACTGGTCGAAGTTGCTGCCGGGTGTCGAGTCGATCGGTTGGTTGCACGAAGCCCACGGCGATGTGGAGGGCTACCCGGCGCGTGAGTTGTTCCGGGTGGGCGAGGTGTCGGTCAGCGCCATCGAACTCAGCGGGAGCGAACCTGCCAGCCACAGCGAAGGTGCCCTGTACACTGTGGCGCCTTGGGTGCGAGGGCTGCCGACCGACCTCAATTTCACCCTGGCCTTGGCCTTGATCTCCGTGGTCATGACCCAGGTCATCGGCCTGACGACCGCCGGACCGGGCTATCTGGGCAAGTTCTTCAACTTCGGCCGCTTCGCGCGGATGTGGACGCGCAAAGACCTGGGCCCGTTCGAGGCCATCTTCCCCTTCCTGGATATCTTCGTCGGCATTTTGGAACTCGTCGCCGAATTCGCCAAAATCATCTCGTTCTCCTTCCGGTTGTTCGGCAACCTGTTCGCCGGCGCGGTGCTGATGGTGATCGTGGGCACGCTCGTTCCCGTCTTCCTGCCGTCGGGCGTGCTCCTGTTCGAGTTGTTCGTGGGTCTGATCCAGGCTCTTGTATTCGGCATGCTGACGCTGGTGTTCATGAGCATGGCCACCCAATTGCATGGCGGGGGCCAGGAGCAGGAACACGGCGGCGCGCATTGATCGGCGGGCGCCGAGCGTTGAGCGCGCGCCTGGCCTGTGCGGCATCATCTTGTGGAGGACGGTGAGCAGATGACCCCAGAAGTTGCACAAATCCTGGTGGCCGGCATCGTGACCGGACTGAAATTCCTCGGGGCGGGCCTGGCCATGGTCGGTACGCTGGGCGCCGGCCTGGGCATTGGCCTGTTGGGCAGCGGCGCGGTGCAGGGCATCGCCCGCAACCCCGACGCGGCAGGCGCGATTCAGATCAACATGATTCTGGCAATCGCGTTCGCGGAGGCGGTGGCGATTTACGCGCTGGTCGTCGCCATGCTCATCCTGTTCGTCGGCTAGCGGCGCGAGACCGGAAGGAGGGCAGCCTTGTCTGCACTTGGAATCAACCTGGGTTATCTTCTGGTCCAGATCATCTCTTTCATCATCGCGCTGCTCGTGCTGCGCGCCTGGGTCTACCACCCGGTGCTCAACATGCTCGATCGGCGGCGCAAGACCATCGCCCAGGGGCTGGAGGATGCCCGCCTGGCGGCGGAGGCGCGCGCCAACGCCGAAAAGGAAGCCCAGCGCATCTTGACGGAGGCTCAACAGGAAGCGGCCGCCAAGTTGCGCGAGGCCAGCGAACGCGCTGAAGAGGTGGCACGCGAGGCGCGCGCGGCGGCCGAAAAGGATGTGGTCCAACTGCGCCAAACCGCCAAGGCCGAAGCCACGGCCGAACGAGACCGGGTGCTGGCCGACCTGCGCGGACATATCGCCGCGCTGGCCATCGCCGCCGCGCAGAAAGTGGTTGGCGAGGCACTCGACGAGAAACGCCACCGCGCTCTGATCGATGTATTCTTCAGCGGGGTCGAGGGCGGCAAGGTGGAAGTGCTCAAGGACCTGCCGCGCTTGAGTGGCGCGAGCGCCGAGGTGGTCAGCGCCCTGCCGCTGACTCCAGCGGAAGAACAGGCCGTGCGCAAGGATATCCTCGAGCAACTGGGCGGCGGCGCCACGCTAACATTCCGCGTGGACCCGACCATCCTGGGCGGGTTGAAAATCCGCGTGGGCGATCGCGTGGTCGACGGTTCCGTTGCGGGGCGGCTGGAATCAATGCGCCGTTCGCTTCACTGAGCGCCGGCTGGTCCATCACTCTGGCTGCGAACCGGTCCATCAGCCCGAACGTACAAACTCTAGCTGGGCGGGAATCCTTCCCCGCCCGGTTGTGCTTATAATCGCCCTCGAGCAACGAGCACAACTCTGGATCTGGGGCATTCTCATGCGGTTAAGCAAGCTGGCCGAGGCACTGACAGACCCACCGACCTGGTCGGGAGGCAATCCCGATATTCTCGGGGTGTGCGGCGACTCGCGCCAGGTCTCGGCCGGGACCTTGTTCGTGGCGGTACCCGGCGTGGCGCGCGATGGACACGAATTCATCGCACAGGCGATTCGCTTGGGCGCTGTGGCCGTCGTCGGTGAGCATCCGGCGGCCGAGGTGCAGGTGCCCTACCTGCGCGTGCAGAATTCGCGCCGGGCGCTGGCGCAGCTGGCAGCGAGCTGGTACGGCTTCCCGGCGCGGCGGCTGACGGTGGTGGGTGTCACCGGCACGGATGGCAAGACAACCACGGTCAGCCTGCTGTATGAGATGCTGCGTGCCGCCGGCGTCACGGCGGGCATGATCAGCACCGTCAGCGCGCGGATTGGGGAAGAAGAATTCGACACGGGTTTTCACGTCACCACGCCCGATGCACTGCAAGTGCAGAGCTACCTGGCCCAGATGGCCGCAGCTGGCCAGACCCATGCCCTGATCGAGGTCACTTCGCACGGGTTGGATCAGGAGCGCGTAGCCGCGTGCGAGTTCGACGTGGCCGTGGTCACCAACATCACTCACGAACATCTCGACTACCACGGATCGTACGAAGCCTACCGCGCGGCCAAAGGGCGTCTGTTCGCCGAGCTGGGCAGCACACCGGTCAAGGCTTCAGGTTTGCCGCGCTTGGCCATTCTCAATCGTGACGATGCGGCCTACGACTACTTGCGAGGTGTCACAACCGTTCCGGTGCTCACCTACAGTAGCGAGACGGGGGCGGATGTGCGCGCCGAGAACATCCAGTACGCTCCAGCCGGAGTCCGATTCGATCTTCTCTACAAACGGCAGAGTTGGCCCGTCCGCTCGGCTCTGGTGGGTGCGTTCAATGTCGCCAACATTCTGGCCGCGCTGGCGGCGGGCGTAGGCGGGCTGGGGGTGGATCCGGCTGCGGCACTCGCCGCCGTGGAGAGCCTGCGTGGTGTACCCGGGCGCATGGAACGCATCGATCTGGGCCAGCCGTTCGCGGCGGTGGTTGATTTTGCCCACACGCCTAATGCATTGCGCCGCGCGCTGGCTGCCGCTCGCACGCTGACCGCCGGGCGGGTGATTGTGGTCTTCGGGTCGGCCGGCCTGCGCGACAGAGCCAAGCGGCGCTTGATGGCCGAAGCCGCGGTCGAGCTGGCCGACTTTGTGATTCTGACGGCCGAAGATCCTCGAACGGAGTCGCTTGACTCCATCTTGGCGGAGATGGCGGCGGGCGCCGAGGCGCGCGGCGGCGTGGAGGGGCGCACCTACCTGCGGGTTGCCGATCGTGGGCAGGCGCTGCGCGAGGCAGTCCAGCGTGCCGCCCCGGGTGACCTGGTGATAAGCTGCGGCAAGGGTCACGAGCAAAGCATGTGCTTCGGTGAGACGGAGTATCTGTGGGACGACCGCGTGGCATTGCGCGCGGCGCTGGCGGAGAGCCTCGGGGTGCCCGGCCCTGCCATGCCGCACTTGCCGACCAGCGAAGTGTGAGCTCTGCCCGGCTTTTCATTGACGCATGCATGCGGGTGTGGTAGACTCCCGGCCACAACAGAACCTTTCAACACTCTTATCCAGAGAGGCGGAGGGACCGGCCCTGTGAAGCCTCGGCAGCCTGCAGCGCGTTCGACGGCGCGGCGTGGTGCCAATTCCGGCAGTGTGGCGTCTGGAAGATAAGAGGAGAGTGCAGCTCATTGCGCGCGCCCCTCTTGTCGTGAGGGGCGCGATCTTTTTCTTGGAGGCAGCATGGAACGCAACATCGTGGTCACCGAAGCGACCGGGCGGTTCATCGAGGATTTGCCGGTCGAGATCGTAGAACGCAAGGGGATCGGACACCCGGATTCGCTGTGTGATGGAATTGCCGAGCGGGTCTCGGTGGAATACACACGGTGGTGCGAGGAAAACCTGGGCGGGCCGCTGCATCACAACTTCGACAAGGTGCAGTTGGTCGCGGGCGACGTGGAGGTGGGCTTCGGCCGGGGCGAAGTGCTGCGGCCGATCCGCATTCAAATCGCTGGACGCGGCACGCCGGAAGCCAACGGGCGCAAGGTGCCCATGGACGTCATTGCCATCCGCGCCGCCAAGCTGCATATCGCCGAAACGATGAAGTATCTCGATCCCGAGAAGCACGTGGTGGTGGATTGCTTCGCCGGGCGTGGCTCGGGTGAGCTGGTGCACACCGTGGATCAGATCCGCGCCAACGACACCTCCTTTGGATGCGCCAACTGGCCGCGCTCGACAACCGAGAACGCGGTCTTCGAGCTGGCGCAGTACCTCAACTACAAGCTTCTTGGGAGGTTTCCGATCGGCGAAGACATCAAGGTGATGGGCATGCGCCGCGGCGGCGAGATTGTGCTCACCTGCGCCGTCCCGTTCATCGCGCCCAAGGTCAAGAACATCAGGGAATACAACAAGGCCAAGCAGGGTGTGCGGGCGGCGCTGCAGTCGTATGCCGAGAAGCTGGCCCCAAAGCACACGGTGCGCGTCGAGGTCAATACCGCCGACGGCGACAAAGCCGGCGAACTTTACCTCACCCTGACGGGCACGTCGGCCGAGATGGGCGACGACGGCTCGGTCGGCCGAGGCAACCGCGTCACCGGATTGATAACCCCATTCCGCTCCGGGTCGCTCGAAGCCGCCGCAGGCAAGAACCCGATCTCCCACGTGGGCAAGATCTACAACGTGCTTTCCTATCTTGCGGCGAAGGAAATCGTCGCGCAAGTGAAAGGGGTGCGCGAGGCGAGCGTCTACATGCTGTCGCAGATCGGTCACCCGCTCGACCAGCCGCTCATTTGTACCGCCACGCTCACCGGCAGTGATGGCGCCCTGAGCGAGGCGCAACGCAAAGAGGCGCAGAAGGTGCTCGACTCGCGGCTGGCGCGTGTGCACGAGGTCCGCAAGCTGATGGCCGGGCAGAAGGTCAAGCTGTACTAGGACCTTGCGGAAAGATGGGGATCGGCACGCACCCCCACCCTCGTTCCGAGGGCAGGCCCCCGACCCCTCCCCCGGCGACTAGGAGCTTCGATGTAACGGAGTCAGTCCGGGGGAGGGGCGAGATTTTCTTCAAGGCGACGGGAGCCTTTGGCCCCCGTCGCCTTGATTTCCTCACCCCCTCTCCGCCACGCACTGGCCCGTCGAAGGCAGCCTTCCAGCGGAGAGGGGGCAGGGGGTGAGGTGGAGCGTTTCTGCGCAACCTGCCAACTCGAGCAAGTTCGCGTTCGCTGGACGAGGATGATAAGAAGCGAGGCAGCCGCCTCGCTTCTTTGATTTCCGTCGCCTGCGAAGATCCGCGGTTACTGCTTCGGCAGACGGACAATCACCTCAGCCTCTAGTTCGCGCGTCGCGCCTGCCGTCCACTGACCGAAGATGGCGATCAGATCGCCCACCTTCAGGTCGCCGCGCGACCCAACGTGGCCGTCCTCCAGTTGCACCTCGACCACTTCGCTCAGCAGGATGGTGCGCGGACCTTCGCGCGTGGTGAGGTCCACCTGAGTGCGTGAGATGCGGCGAATGAGGCCCGCGGCTTCAGGGGTGCGCGCGGGCGCGCCGGCCAGCCCGCCGGCGGGGGCATCGCCCGGAAGTTGGGCGCCGTTGGTGCGGGGCGCCTGATACTGCAGCCCATCCTGCGTCAGCCCGTGCTTGCCCACGTACACACCCAGCGAGAAGACGGCGATGCACAGCATGCCCAGGATCACTACCGCGCCGGGGAGGATGAGCCAGCGGCTCTTAGCCATTGCTCCATCGCCTCCATTTCATCAACTACCTCGACGACGCCCAGAGATGCGCTCGCCGATGAGAGGACTGCCTGGCTCTGTCCGGCCTGCGGCGAGAGGGTCAGGGTGTATCGCCCGGGTGGCACGGTGGAGGGGATCACCACGGCGCACCGGTCGACGATCAACTCGCCCGGGCCAATCCCTACCTCGCGCATGTAGCGCGCGAGCAGGCCAAAGCCAACTTCGTGCTGCTCGAGCACCTGGCTGCCGAGCCGCAGCGTCACCCGCAGGGGGGTGGGCGCCCGGCTGCTCCAATACAGGCTGACCTCAAGCACGCCTCCGCTTTCGATGGGCTGGTCGGAAACGTCCGCGCCTACCAACACCGCCGGTCCGAAGTTCGAATGAGTCGCCACCGCCGGCGACGCGCCGCGGATCGTCAACGGGAGTGGCGACTTCGAGAATCGATACAGGGCAAGCTGCTCGCGCCGCCCGATTTGTTTCTCCGGCTGCTGCCCGAGGAGGACCGGCAAAGACCAACTGTCGGTCGGCGTCAGATCGGCGGGCGGTGCGAACATGCCGCCTTTGCTGCTGACGGTGCGTGTGGTGCCAAACACCTCTCGGTCTGCGAGCGAGGCGGAGCTGGGGTTCGGGGAGGGCAGGAGAGGCAGCAGGACATCCGGCCGAGTGTCGTAGACGAGTTGCCAGTAGAAGGCATCGTAGCCAAATACGCCGCGAGGTGTGATCAGCGCGGAATAGGCCGGCAGTCGATCCCACACGTTAGCATAGAAGTCATTGATGGCCGTGTCGTCGGAAAGGTTGTTCTTCTCCCAGTTCCATTGGATCGGGGTGAGGCTGGGAAGCAGGATGAGGATCGCCAGCCCGGCTCTCATCCCGCTCGACAAGCAACCCGTGCCGAGACACACTCCAACACGGGAAGCCATCCAGCCGATGCCGCGCAGCACTTCCACAACACCGAAGGCGAGCAGCATCGCCCACAGGTAGTGCGCAGGGATGAAGAACACCTCCAGGTCGAAGGCTCGGTACTGTGTAAAGAACCATACATTGACGAGATACATGCCCACCAGTAGATAGAAGTGCCTCGGGCGATGCACGAGCAACGAGCCCAACCCAACCACGCCTAACAAGATGCCGCCCAGGCCGTATTGTTGGACGAGAAAGTAGACATAGATGACAACCCGGTCCGGCAGTGCACCCAGAGGGAAGGCGAAACGCAGCTGGGTGAATGCGCCCAGGGTGTATTGATAAAGATTGGCCAGGGTGATGGGCGCGATCTTGATTGAGAGCGGATCGTTGATGGTTGAGGCACGCAACGGAAGCCACAGGAATTGGGCAGCGCCCAACCCGAAGGCCGCAGCCCCAATGATCACATGCGCAGCCAACTCCCACGCCCGGCGGCCAACCGTCGGCACCTTCTGCCCGGGGTCGGGCGCATCGCGCACTGCAAACATGGTGAGAAGAATGAACAACGCCATGGCCGGTGCGAACCCGAGATTCGACATGTGTGTGCCGAGCGACAGGCCGAAGACCAGCGCGAAGAAAGAGAAATCCAGGAGATGGCGAGTGCGTTCCCAGCGCAGGAGGAGCAGCAGCGTGAGGCCGAGAAGCCCGATGTTGGGAGCGTAGACCTCCGCGATGACAGCTTGAGACCAGAAGGTGAGAGAGAAGGCGAAGAGCAGGGCCGCCAGCGCGGCGGCACAGCGCCGCCACAGCAACCCCACTCGCTCGGCGGGCAGCAGGCGCACGACGATAAGGTAGAGCGCACTCACGCCCAGCGCACCCAGCACGGCGCTCATCATGTTCATGCGGTGGGCCACATCGCCGATGGGCAGCAAACGGCTGAAGAAAAAACCCAACCAGGTGTAAAGCGGATAGCCCGGCGGGTGCGCCAGGCCCAAAACGGCCGGAACCGTGGCCAACTCGCTTCCATCCGGGCTGAGGTACGAGAGGGAGGGGGTCAACGTGCGCAGATAGACAAGCAGCGCGAAGAATCCCAGCCCAGCGGCGATCCAGCGGTCGGTCCAGCGGTTCGTGGGTTTGGGCATGTCGCGAAGCTTACTCCGTATCAATGTCGAGGCCACCGGGCCGATGCCCGGTGGCACCATTCTATGCAAGCCTAGCGGTGAGGTATGACGTTCTAGCTGGCTTGACGTAAATGGGGTGTAAACTCACACAACTCTTCTGCGCACGAGTCGAGCGAGACATCTCGGCGCCAGCCGAGGGGCGCGCCGGACGCGACGCGCAGAGGGGATTGAGCATGCCTTTCATCG